>NZ_JAWDKC010000018.1:0-34150 GCF_032714515.1 Methanimicrococcus hacksteinii
TTTTTTGAAAAATTGATTTTTGGAAGAGCGGACGCTTTGGTCTGTTCTGCCCTTTTTCCTTCTGTCCTGCAACTGTTTTTTGGGCGGCGCAGCCGCTTAAAAATCGCGAAGCGATTTTCTGCAAACACCCGCTCATTCGCAGCTTTGAAAAATTGCGAGTGCAACGAGCAATTTTTTTTCACAAACGTCGCTCACCTTGAAGCCCACATTAAAGTCGAAGAATAATTTTAAAAAAGTGTGTCGCAAGACACATTTTTACTTTCTTTTTTTTGAAAAATTTCGTTTGGTGAGCGAAAGCTGTGTTTCGGGCTGCAACTGTTCTGTTTAGTTTTCGTTAAATTCGCGAGGCGAATCTCCAATTCCTTTTGTTCACTTTGTTCTTTCAAATAAAACAAAAAAGCGAAACCGTTAAAAATTTCTAATTCCAACTTTTCCGATTTACAAAAAGTATTTATTTTTTCCAAATCTTTTTAACGTGCTTACTTTTAATTAACATTCGAAACTATTTACAAAAATTTTCCAATAATATTTTGGTTTAAAAAATTAATGAAGGCTTGGGTATGAAAATTCTAAAATCAATCTCTTTAATTGCAATTCTCTTAATTGCATTTGTATTGATAAGCGGAATCGCTCTTGCGGCTGATCCGATTGAAATCGGTTCGGCAAGCGATTTGAAAAAAATCGGAAACTATGCTGAGTTTCCGTTAGACAGCGATTACATTTTGATAAATGATATTGACATTACTGACGATACGTGGAAATCTATCGGCAATCAAAGCAATCCGTTCCTCGGAACTTTTGACGGTCAGGGATATTCAATCACTTTTGAAAGTTTGACGGGAACGACGACTTTTAAAAATTTCGACGGCGACAGTAATAATGTCGACGGATTCGGTTTATTCGGAACTGTCGGTGATTTTTCCTCAACCGATATAATCGAAATTAAAAATGTCAATATTGTTCTTGAATCCAATTTGACAAACGAAGCAAGCTCGACATATTATAACCATACCGGATCTTTAATCGGAAATGTTAACGTCAGCTCTTCTAATTACTTTTCAATGAATAATTGTTCATTAACATCAAACGGCAATTTTGAAATTAAAGGTCGAAATTCTGTTGGTGGTCTTGTCGGTTATGTTTACAGTGGTACTTTTGAAGACTGTTCTGTTTCGGGCGATGTTTCGGTGACTGCTGAAAATATTTATGCCGGCGGCCTTGTCGGATGTGTTGACAATTATGCTGATTTTGCAAGTTGTTCTGTTTCAGGCGACGTTTCGGTGACTGCCGAATATGATAATGCAGGTGGTCTTGTCGGGTTTGCTGCCACTGCTGATCTTACAAGTTGTTCTGTTTCCGGCGATGTTTCGGTGATTGCTAAAAATATTTATGCCGGCGGCCTTGTCAGTAATTTTGCAGGAACTATTGCAAATTGTTATTCGACAGCAACCGTTGAAGCAAAAAGTGGTGTCGGCGGGTTGATTGGATTCGGATATGAAAGTGGATCTTTTGTTTGTGATATTTCATCAAGTTATTTCGCAGGAACTGTTTCATTTGGAAGCGGCGCAGACATAAATTCAAAAATCGGCGGAATTATTGGTTCTTATTACGGTACACCAACTGTTTCTGATTGTGTCTATCAAGATAATTCGGTTGATGTCGGAACCACAGGCGCAACACCGACACTTCTCGGAGCAGCCAAAACTTCTGCTGACATGAAGAAAGCCGCAACCTATTCAAGTTGGGACATTTCAAATGCGCATGACGGTTCAACAACTTGGTTCATTTGCGAAGATAAGGGTTATCCGCAGCTTTATTCTTTGAGACAGGCAATTTCAATCTCAACGGTTGATGAACTTAAAAAAATCGGTTCCGACGATTATGATACAATGACGAATCATTGGTACACAATGGATGCGGATTATTATTTAACAGGTGATATTGAAATTACCGATGATACATGGAACTCTATCGGCAATGGAAGCAACCCATTCCTCGGAACTTTTGACGGTCAGGGATATTCAATCACTTTTGAAAGTTTGACGGGAACGACGACTTTTAAGAATTTCGACGGCGGCAATAATAATATCGACGGATTCGGTTTATTCGGAACTGTCGGTGATTTTTCCTCAACCGATATAATCGAAATTCAAAATGTCAATATTGTTCTTGAATCCAATTTGACAAACGAAGCAAGCTCAGCATATTATAATCGTATCGGATCTTTAATCGGATATGTTAACGTCAGCTCTTCTGATTACTTTTCAATGAACAATTGTTCATTAACCACAAACGGAAATTTTGAAATTAAAGGATATTTTGGTGTTGGTGGTCTTGTCGGCTGTGTTTACTATGGTACTTTTGAAGATTGCTCTGTTTCGGGCGATGTTTCCGTGACTGCCGGTTATGATTATGCCGGCGGTCTTGTCGGTTATGTTGAGGTCGCTGATTTTACGAGTTGTTCTGTTTCTGGCGATGTTTCCGTGACTGCCGAAAATAATCGTGCCGGTGGTCTTGTCGGTTATGTTGGGACCGCTGATTTTACGAGTTGTTCTGTTTCTGGCGATGTTTCCGTAACTACCGATTTTGATTATGCCGGCGGTCTTGTCGGTTATGTTTACAACAATGCTGATTTTATGAGTTGTTCTGTTTCGGGCGATGTTTCCGTGACTGCCGAAAATAATTATGCCGGTGGTCTTGTCGGTTGGATCGATACTGTCGACTTTACAAGCTGTTCTGTTTCCGATGATGTTCACGTGACTGCTGAAAATAGTTATGCCGGCGGGTTGGCCGGTGAGTTCTCAGGTACAATCACAAATTGCTATTCGACAGCAGCCATTGAAGCGAAAAGCTTTGTCGGCGGATTAGTCGGCCGAGGTTATGCCAGTTCCCTTTATATTTGCGACATCTCATCAAGTTATTTTGCAGGAACTGTTTCTCTCGGAAGCGGCGCAGACAGCAGCTCCTATATCGGCGGAATCATCGGTCATCCTTTTGAAACACCAACCGTCACAGATTCATTTTATTCAAGTGACTCTGTTGATGTCGGAACCACCGGCGCAACTCCGACGACGGGTTTTGGAACAACTGTTTCTTCCGATGCGATGAAAAGAATCGGAACTTATTCGGAATGGAGTATATTCAGTTCTGAAAGCCCGGATTATGTCTGGTTTATTACCGAAGGACAAACGTATCCGCAGTTGTCTTCAATTTATGAAGGAATCCCTAATTACCTTCCGAAAACAAACCGTGGCAGCAGTGGTTCCGGATTCGGTCAGGCAAAAATTGTTGATTCGGCTTCTTCAATTCCGAATGTGAAAGAAGATCCGGCGCCGGTTTCCGTAACGCCTGTTCCGGAAAGCGGTGAAAACAAGAATGCCAACGAAGATCAAAACGCGAACAACGCGCCCGGCGAGAGTTATTCCGATGAAAAAGGCGGATCGAATCGGACGTTATATATTTTACTTGGCGCCGGTTTGATTATTGTTGTCGGCTGCGTTGCGTTTTTCTTGTATAAGAAAAGGGTTTAATTAAATTTGCAGTTCATTGAATAAACGTGAATTTCACGTTTATCTTTTTTATTTTTTTGTTTTTTTCTTTTTTAATTTTTTATTTTTTAATTTTAATATTTCAGCGCCTTCAATCGTTTTACATAAAGTATTTATTTTTTTCATTTCTTTTAAAATGTGTTTCACTTCAATTAAAAATGAAATTATTTACAATACCAAAATATTAAAAAATCTGAATTTTTAAAACTTGATTTAATAAAAACAATCCAAAAAAAGGCGTTGGTTTATGAAAATTATAAAATCATTTTCTTTAATGACAATTTTTTTAATTGCATTTGTATTGATGAGCGGCATTGCCGCCGCCGTTCCGATCGATATCGGAACGGCCGGAGAATTGGGAAAAATCGGGAACGATGTCAATTTCCCGTTAGACGGCAATTATATTTTGACTGATAATATTTCACTCGCCGACGTCACTTGGGTTCCGATCGGCAGCGAATCAGATCCGTTTACAGGAACTTTTGAAGGCGGCGTTTTCACAATTTCAAATTTAACAGTTGATTTGTCGGGTACCGATAATGTCGGCCTTTTCGGCGCGGCAGACGGTGCTTCTTTTTTAAATATTTCTTTGATTGATGTGAATGTTACCGGCAGCAATAATGTCGGCAGTCTTGTCGGCAATGTTTCAGACAGTACTTTTGAAAACTGTTCCGTTCCCCGCAGTATTTATGTGATTGCTGAAAATGATAATGCCGGCGGATTTGCCGGTTATGCATCTGATGTTGATATTATAAACTGTTCTGTTTCGAGCATTGGCTGGGTGCAAGCCGAAAATAATGCCGGCGGTCTTGTCGGTTCTTTTTATGGCGGCAATGCTGAAAGCTGTTCTTTTTCGGATTTCATTCTCGTATCTGCTGATAATGATAATGCCGGCGGTATTGCCGGTTATGCTGAAAATGCGGATTTTACGGATTGTTTCGTTTTCGGCTATACTGGCATATATGCTGAAAATAATAATGCCGGCGGCCTTGTCGGGTATGCGGATTCCTGCGCTTTTGATTCTTGTTCGGTTTATATCTTTTTTTATGTGACTGCTGATAATAATGCCGGCGGCCTTGTCGGCGATTTTACAGGCTCAATCATAAATTGTTATTCGGCAGCAGATGTTGAAGCCGCAAACTCGGCCGGCGGGGTGGTCGGGTACGGTTACGAAGGTTCGCCGTCAATTTGCGACATTTCTTCAAGTTATTTCTCAGGATTCGTCTCTTTCGGATACGGTGCCGACAGCAATTCAAAAATCGGTGGAATTATCGGCTCTTATACCGGAACGCCGACTGTCGTCGATTGTATCTATTTGGATGATTCCGTTGATACCGGAGACATCGATGCAGTGCCGACCCTTCTCGGAACTGTTGTTTCTTTTGCCGATATAAATGTCATTCCGATTTCATCCGAGTCTGATCTTAAGAAAATCGGTTCCAATGAATACGATGCAGTAAATGATTATTGGTACACAATGAACGCGAATTACGTTTTGGTTAAGGATATTGAAATCACCGAAAATTGGACTCCGCTCGGCAAATACGGTAATTATTTTACCGGAACTTTTGAAGGCAGCGGGCACACAATTTCAGATTTGACAATTGATTTACCGGATACTTCTTATATCGGTCTTTTCGGCGCGGCAGACGGTGCTTCTTTTTCAAATATTTCTTTGGTTGATGTGAATATTGCCGGCAACAAAAGTGTCGGCAGTCTTGTCGGCAATGTTTGGGACTCGGATTTCATCAATTGTTCCGTTTCCGGTGATGTTTCCGTAACTGCCGAAAATGATTGTGCCGGCGGTCTTGTCGGTTCTGCTGAAAGCTATGGTACGATTGCAAATATTACAAATTGTTCTGTCTCAGGCATTGTTTCCGTGATTGCCGAAAATGATGCCGGCGGATTTGTCGGATCTATTTCGGGAAACATTTCTGTTACAAATTGTTCTGTTTCAGGCCTTCTTAACGCGGAAGCCGACTCGAATATCGGCGGCTTCGCCGGTTCTGTTTATAATGCTGTTTTTACAAATTGTTCCGTTTCAGGCCCCCTTTTCGCAACTGCCGAATCTGATAATGCCGGCGGCTTTGCCGGTTATGCCGAAGATGCTGATTTTGCAGACTGTTCCGTTCTTATCTATGGTTTTGTAACGGCTGATGGGGATTGTGCCGGCGGTTTAATCGGTTTTGTTGAAAGCGATGATACGATTGTAAGCATTACAAATTGTTCTGTTTCGGGTGCTGTTTCCGTAACTGCCGAAGATAGTTTTGCGGGCGGTCTTGTCGGTTTAGTTATGCTCGGCACTTTTGACGGCTGTTCTGTTTCCGGCGATATTTCCGTGACTGCCGCTGAAATGGCTGCAGGCGGTCTTATTGGGGCTGTTTTTCTCAGTTCAGCTACGGTTACAAATTGTTTTGTTTCGGGCGATATTTCCGTAACCGCCGAAGGGGAATTCGCCGGCGGCCTTGCCGGCTCTGTTTGGGAGGCTGATTTTACAAGCTGTTTTGTTTCCGGCAATGTCAAGGTGATTTCCGAAGGGGAATCCGCCGGCGGTCTTGCCGGTTCTGTTTGGGAGGCTGATTTTACAAGCTGTTCTGTTTCGGAGGGTGTTTTTGTGACTGCCGATGGTGATTGTGCCGGCGGTCTCGTCGGCGAGTTTGACGGTTCAATTAAGGATTGTTATTCAATGGCTCAAGTTAAGGCAAATGATTATGCCGGCGGTCTTGTCGGATATTCTTGGGATTCATCAACTGAAATGAAATCAAGTTATTTCGCAGGATCTGTTGAATCCGGAACAAATTTCGGAGGAATTATTGGTGATTGGAGCGATGAACCAATCATCGCCGATTGTGTTTATTCGGATACTGCAGGCACAGAATTTACAAATTCACTCGGAACACCTGTTTCCCCCGTTAATATGAAGAAAATCGCAACCTATCAAACACCGAACGTTGTCACAAACTGGAACATCACGCCATCTTACGACCCCGAACACGTTTGGTACATCAGTGAAGGAAAAACATATCCGCTGCTTTCCGCGCATTATGTCCCGCCGGTCAAATCAAACGGTGGTCCCGGTTTCGGCGGCGAAAATGTCCGAATCATTGATCCTGTTTCTGAAACTTCGGAACAGCCGCCTGCTGTCAATCAAACGCCTGTTGTTAATCAGCCTCAAGATGTCGGCAGCACACCGGATCCCGGATTTGCCGAGCCTGAAGCGAAAGAAACCGACCGGACTTTGTATTTCATCATCGGAATCGGATTTATTGCCGTTATCGGCGGCGCTGTTTATCTTATCGGTAAAAGCGGAATGATCGCTCTTAAATAAGCATGAATTTCATGCTTATTTTTCTTTTTTTCTGTTCTGGAATGCTGTTTGTTTTGTTTGTTTTGTTTGTTTTATTGTTTTGTTTGTTTTATTTTGTTTTGTTTTTCAAAATGAAACATCGTTTTTTTAAAAGTTCATCAAACCCGAACTCCGTTTTTTGCTTGAGCCATCTTCAGCTTATCGTTTTTCAGGTTTTATCGGGAGTTCGGGTTTGCCGGAAATTCAAAAAACCGATGTTTGAGTTTGAACCGAATACAGCAAACCCCACTCCAAATTACGAATTTTGGACGGCGCGAAGCGACGAACAAAATCGGAATTTGGAGAGGTTTTTCAAAAAAGAAAAATTTAAAGAAAAACTCATAATTTTTTTGAATTCAAGTTCATCAACTCCGTTTATGCGTTTTCGTTAAATTCGTGGGACGAATCTCCAACGCCTCCTTTTGCTCGCTTCGCTCACAAAACTCGTCGTTGGAGGTGGTTGTTTTGGTTTTTCAATAATTTTCAAAGAACTGAAACATCATTTTTTCTCAATTTTCAAAAATTTGAACTCCGTTTTTTGCTTGAGCTTCTTTCAAGGTATTGTTTTTCGGGTTTATCGGGAGTTCGGGTTTGCCGAAAATTCGAAAAACGGGTGTTTGGGTTTGGCCAAAAAATTACAAACAGTTAAAACAAAAAATAAAAAAGAGATCGTAAAAAGAAGAGAATGAATAGAGAAAGCATGAAGAAGAGAAAGCATGAAGGAGGGACGGAAGAAAAATAAGAAAATGAAAAAAAGAAAAGAAGGGATCCTTCCTTCGATTTATTTTCTCTTTCTGCCGTACAAAACGGTTCCGATAAAAACAGCGCACACGGCGGCGAGAAGGCCGAATCCGGGTGTTTCCGCTTTTTCAAGTTTTGCGTCCTTGAATTGCATATCGCTTTTTGTTTTTTCTTCCATTTCTTTATTGTCGAGCTCGATGTAGCTTAACTGGTTCTCGACAATTTCTTTTTTCTCCTGCTTCAGCGCCGTTACCGTCAGCAGTTTGTAATCTTCGACCTGCTGATCGCTTAATGTGTGAAGATTTGAATTTGCAAGCAAAACATCGCAATATATCCCGGTCACCTCTATGATTTCATCATAAGATTTGCCGATGCCTTTTAGAGCCTTTTCAAACTCTTCGACCTGTTCCGTCAGAATCACGGCGTTTTCATAAGACAAATTTCCGTCCTTGACATCGGTTAATACCGGAATAATCCGATCAAAAAGCGCGGCCAACTCATCCCACTGAACCGCAATATTGCTGTAAGCCGCTGCCGACAATTCCACTTTTTTCCGGTCGGCTTCTTTGTATGCCGGAAGCTCCGACTTAAACATTTCCGCTTTCTGACGGCAGGCGGCCGCCGACAATTTATAAACGTCTCTGTTGCTTTCATAACCGCTGATATATGAAGCGTTCACATCCGCCAAATAATAATGCGTATACGAAATCTTTTCCGCCGTTTCTTTATTCGTTATGATTTCTCCGGTTTCACCGTCCAAAATTAACAGCCCGGTCGTATCGTATCCTTTGCCGTATTCAGCATAATAGTACGGATGAGACTGATAGGTGTAAGGACCGGACACATCTCTCCATTCGCCGCTGCCGGCATATTCCAAAGCCTTTTCCCTTGCTTCTTCCATATTCAATGCGGCCGACGCGGGCGCAATCAAAAACAAAAAAACAAGCAATACCAAAAACATTTTTAATTTCATTTATAAAACCCCTTGCGATTATTTGGTTAATCGTCGTATCAAATCAAGGAGCATTTATATATTTAGTTTTTGTTTCATTAATCAAGTTATTTTGCAAAAAAAAGAAATTATTAAAATGTTTTTTAATACTGATTTTATCTTGTAAAAATTAAATTATTTGAATTATTTATTTTTATTTATCTCTCGAATGATTCTTTTATTTATCTTTAATGTTAATCATTCGGTGCTGAAACGATTATTATTCGAAACGATTTTATTTGAAACGGTTTATTTGAAACGGTTTATTTGAAACGGTTTATTTGAAACGATTTTATTTGAAACGGTTTATTTGAAACGATTTTATTTGAAACGGTTTATTTGAAACGATTTTATTTGAAACGGTTTATTTGAAACGATTTTATTTGAAACGGTTTTATTTGAAACGGTTTTGTTTGAAACTCAATATTTCTTCACGGTCTCAGAATCAGAAACACTTATATATTCCGAACCTCTATTACAATTTCCTTTCACAGGACACTTTTTGCGGTTCAATTCTTTGAACATTTGTGCACTGTGAATGTCTGTTTCGTTGAGCGATTAACGGGCAGCGAATTATGTTTCATTTAATTGTTTTCAATTTTGATGGCGCTTAATTCATTTTTACTTCATTAATATTAGATTTTAACAGATCTTAATATTAGAATATTAGATTTAAATCAATAAATAAAATAGTTGAGGAGCTAGTTATGGCAACAGGACCAAGATATAAGGTTCCCATGAGAAGAAGAAGAGAGGGACGTACCAATTACCACTCCCGCCTCGCACTCCTTCTCTCCAAAGAGGACCGCGTTGTCGTGCGCAAAAGCACACGCAATGTTCAGATACAGCTTATAGCCCCAACACCGATCGGCGATGTCACATACTCTTCTGCCATCTCAACCGAACTCGGTAAATACGGCTACACCGGACCGACAGGAAACACAACCGCAGCATACTTAACCGGTTTGCTTTTCGGACTCAGAACCCTTCAAAACGGCTATGAGTACGGCGTTTTGGATATCGGGCTTCATGCATCCACACCCGGATCACGCGTTTACGCGGCCTTAAAAGGCATCGTTGACGCCGGCTTTGAAATCCCCCACGACGAATCCATTTTCCCGTCCGACGAACGCATTCGCGGAGAAATCGCGGCAGAATACAACGGCTCTGACTTGCCGGCACAGTTCGACGCAGCAGTCGAGAAAATCAAAGCGGAGTTCAAGTGAGAAACATGGCTTACAATGAAGAAGAATGGGTCCCGAAGACAAGACTCGGAAGACTTGTCGCAGACGGACAAATCACAACAATGGAAGACGCTCTCAGATCCCGTTATCCTTTAAGAGAACCCCAAATCGTGGACATGCTCTTATCGGGACTTGAGGACGAAGTTCTTGACATTAATATGGTTCAGAGAATGACTGACTCCGGCAGACGTGTTAAGTTCAGAGCAACCGTTATCGTCGGAAACGGCGACGGTTACGTCGGCATCGGCCAGGGCAAAGACGTTCAGGTCGGAAACGCCATCAAAAAGGCAATCGACGCGGCAAAGCTCAACATCACAAAAATCAGCAGAGGATGCGGTTCTTGGGAATGCGCTTGCGGCAAAGAACACACCGTTCCCTTTGAAGCAACCGGTAAAGTCGGCAGTGTCGTCGTAACATTAGTGCCCGCCCCCAGAGGTCTCGGCCTTGCTGCCGGTAACACCGCCAGAAAAGTGCTTGAGAAAGCAGGCATCAAAGACGTTTGGACACAAACATCCGGAACCACCAGAACCACGCTCAACTTTGCCAAAGCAACATTCGAAGCTTTGAACAACGTGAACACCATGCGCATGCCTAAGAAAGGCAACGGGGGTATCTGATTATGTACGCAGTTATCAGAGTCAGAGGATCAGTCGCAGTCAGAGAATCCATTGCGGACACCCTTAAGATGCTCCGCCTCCACAAAGTGAATCACTGCGTTTTCCTTCCGGAAAATGATGTTTACAAAGGCATGATCCAGAAATCTAAAGACTATATCGCATACGGTACAGTCGACGCGGAAGCTGTTGCGGAAATCTTTGAAACCCGCGGCAGACTCGAAGGCGGCGAACGCTTAACCGACGCTTACATCGCAGAAACAACGCCCTACCAAACAATCAAAGAATTTGCCCAGGCATTCGTCGAAGGCAAAATCGCGATTAAGGACGTTCCCGCAATGAAGCCGGTTTTCAGACTTCACCCCCCGAGAAAAGGACACGCAGGATTGAAGAGAACCGTTCAGCAGGGCGGTGTTCTCGGAAACCACGGCGAAGACATTGCAGTGCTTTTGCACAAAATGAGATAAGGTGGTTAAAATGGGACACATCAGAACTAAGAAGTACAGAGGATCACGCACTTGCGGCGGCGGCACACACAAAAACAGAAGAGGTGCCGGTAACCGCGGAGGCCGCGGACACGCAGGAGGCAACGCCCACCACTTCATCCGTGCCATGCGCGAAGGCTACAGACCCGGTTACATCTACAAAGGATTTTCCAGGCCGGCTGTCGTTGACACACCCGTTTTCATCGTCAACGTCGGTGAATTGGACGAGCTCGTTTCTTTCCTTTTTGAAAACGAAGCGGACTACATCACAAAAGACGGCGACAAATTCGTTGTTGATCTTTACAGCATCGGAATCGACAAAGTTCTCGGCAGCGGCCGCGTGACCAAAGCAATGGTCGTTAAGGCTGAAATGTTCTCCGCAACTGCCCGCTCCAAGATTGAAGCAGCAGGCGGCGAATGCGTCGAAGTCGGCGACGAGTTCGATGAATTCGAAGAAGACGAAACAGACGAAGAAACAGAAGAGTAAGCATTTTGCTTCTCTTTTTCTTTATTTTTTCAAAAAATAAGAATATTCAATTTTGTTTGGTTTTAAGTTTTAATATTGTTTAAATTCATTTAATCCGTTTAAATTCTTAATTTGTTCAACTTAAATTCGTTTAATCCGTTTAAATTCTTAATTTGTTCAATTTAAATTCATTTAATCCGTTTAATTCGTTTAATCAATTTCGAACTTTAAAGAACCGTTCATAAAGTTTTGCATATTCACAATACAAAAATATATTAATACTATTAATCGCTATCATTTTCATCTTATCATCGCTTTTTGAGATGATTTTGATTAAAAATTATCAAAATTTATTCACAATTATAATTTAATAAATGTGTTTCAAAAATATTCATACAGTCCCGGTTGTTCGTTTTCCGGGCTGTAAATGATATTTTTGTCATAGTCAGGTGTCATCATGAGTTTCAGGAGTGTAATGGAGCCTATCTTTGCAAGGTTACCCGCTGTCGCCAGACCTGAAAAACAAGTGCTGTTCAAAAATAAAATCATGTGGACGATTGCGATTCTCGCACTCTACTTTATTTTATCGAACATTCCTTTGTTTGGTATGTCGGCCGAATCGATCGATTTATTTGCGCATTATCGTGCTTTCTTTGCAGGCGCGACCGGATCAATTATTGTTCTCGGTATCGGCCCGATTGTGACGGCTTCCATTATTCTGCAGTTATTGGTCGGCGGTGACATTATTCATTTGGATCTTTCCGATCCCCGTGACCAGGCCTATTTCCAGGGCGCTCAGAAGTTCCTTGTTTTCATCATGATTATTCTCGAAACACTTCCTCAGCTTTTCGGTTATATCAAACCTGACACCGCATTGGCTGCAGCGCTCGGCGTTGACACATGGATTGTTACTTTATTCTTATTCATTCAGATCTGTATCGGCGGCGTCCTGATTATGTACATGGACGAAGTCGTTTCAAAATGGGGTATCGGCTCGGGTATCAGTTTGTTCATCGTTGCCGGAGTTTCCCAGTCCCTTGTTACAGGTTTGATTAACTGGCTTCCCGACAGCACCGGATATTCCATCGGTATTATCCCGCGCTGGATTCAGCACATTTCCCGCGGCGACCTCGGTTTAATGTTCTCGTCGCCCGAAAACATATTGAATTACGTACTTATCGGCGGCGGTATTTTAGCGCTTCTCACAACGGTTATCATCTTCGTGATTGTCGTTTATGTTGAAAGTGTCAGAATTGAAATTCCGCTTTCCCACACTTCCGTTCGCGGCGCCCGCGGTAAATTCCCGGTCAAATTGATCTATGCATCCGTTTTGCCGATGATCTTGGTCCGCGCGCTTCAGGCAAACATCCAGTTGATCGGTGTTTTGCTGGCCGGCAGGGGAATCACATTCCTCGGCGAATATTCCGGCTCAACCCCTGTGAACGGCATTATGTATTATCTGTCTGCAATCAACAGCCCGCAGGACTGGATTCCGTCTTATGTTCAGGCGAATTTCTTATCCATGGGCTTTGACGCGCCCGCGATTTGGCAGATTGCGCTTCACATCGGTGTGGACGCGTTCCTGCTGGTTGCCGGCGGTATTATCTTCGCTCTCTTCTGGATTGAAACAACCGGAATGGGCTCCAAGCAGACGGCCAAAAAGATTTACAACTCAGGCATGCAGGTGCCGGGTTTCAGAAACAACATTGCATCTATTGAAAAATACATGCAGCGCTACATCCCCAAAGTTACCGTTATCGGCGGTGCGTTCATCGGTCTTTTGACATTGTTCGCCAGTTTGCTCGGTACAGTCGGAGGCGCAGGCGGAACGGGTCTTTTGCTGACTGTCAGTATCGTCTATCGTTTGTATGAGGATCTCGCGTCCGAACAGCTGATGGAAATGCATCCGATGCTTCGGTCGTTCCTCGGAAAAGAGGATTGAAATTAAACAGTTCGCAAACAGTACATTCGTAAACAGTACATTCGTAAACAGTACATTTGTAAACAGTACATTCGTACATTCAAACTGTAAATCAGTTCATCAAAATCGGGCTTGGGCGAAATCCGCCTAAGCCCTTTTTTTTGAATTTTCGTTACGGAATCCTTTTTATAACAAAAATGTTAATTTCTTTACTATCTTACGGATTTTCAAGTAATTTTTCCGATTTCAAGTTAAATTTTTCAGGTGAATTTTTATGGATATTATTCTATTCGGTCCGCCCGGTGCAGGAAAAGGCACTCAGGCTCAAAAACTTTCTCAGAAATACGGCATTCCTCAAATCTCAACCGGAGATATTCTCCGCGCAAATGTGAAAGAAGGAACAGCGCTCGGCATGGAAGCCAAAAAATACATGGACGCGGGCGAACTCGTCCCGGACGCGGTTTTAATCGGCATCATTAAAGACAGACTTCTTCAGCCCGACTGTGCAAACGGATTTTTGCTTGACGGCTACCCGAGAACAGTTCCGCAGGCCGACGCGCTTGCCGAAATTTTGGACGAAATCAAAAAACCGATTGACGCTGTCATCAACATTATCGTTCCGAACGATATTTTGGTCGAACGCCTTTCCGGCAGATGGATGTCCGGCTGCGGTGCCAGCTACCATACCGTCTTCAACCCGCCGAAACAGGCAGGCGTCTGCGATGTCTGCGGCGACGCGCTTTTCCAAAGACCGGACGACACGTCCGAAGCCGTTTCCAACCGTTTGGACGTTTATCAAAAACAGACGGCGCCTTTGGTTGACTATTACAAAGAAAAAGGGTTGCTCAAAGACATTGACGGCACAAAAGACATCGATGTCGTTTTTGAAGAAATCGATAAAATCGCGGCATCTTTTAAATAAGAGGATTGTCTTTTCAATCCTTACATTATTTTTGTAATTTGTAATATATTGTAATTATTTCATTCGTGAATTCATTCATAAATTATCATTGTAATTATTTCATAATCAGTTCGTATTTTTACGATTATTCAAGTACAGGTCGGATTATTTTGGATACGCAAAAAGTCAGAGATTGGGCCAATAAAATCGTTTTGGGCCTCGGGTTAATCCTCTTTATCGGCATTATGATTCCGAGCGTCCGCGATCTCATCGGCAAAGGCATGGATGTTCTCATGTCTCCCATCGTTTCAATCGTCGGCGACCAGAATTTCTTTTTGATTTTATCAGCGATGGCCATCATCACGGCCATTTATTCTTCTCTCATTCAGAAATATGTGGTTGACCAGTCTAAAATGATGGAATTCCAGGAAAGAATGAAGATTTTCCAAAAGGAAATGAAAGAAGCGCAGGAAACGCAAAACACTTACATGCTCAAACGCCTCGAAGAACAGCAGGCTGAAATCATGCAGGAACAGATGTCTATGATGAAAGACCAGTTCAAGCCGATGCTTTACATCGTTTTGGTCTCCATCCCGTTCTTGATGTGGGCTTATTATTACATCGGAAGCCACGAAGCGGCAACCATGTTTTTCCCCTTCTGGGGCGAACAGATGCTGAGCGGCCGCGTGTTCTACTTGTTCACGTACTGGCTCTTCTGGTACTTCCTGTCCTCCTTGGCCTTCAGCCAGGTGCTCAGAAAATTCCTGAACATTCGTGCCGCCGGCATGTAATGTTCTCTTTTTCATTTTTATTTTTTTAATTTTCATTGACATTTTTTTAAATTCCATTTGATATTGACATATTTTCATTTTCAGGCGACTCTTAATTTTTCAGGTGATTGAGATGATTATTACAATCAGCGGACTTCCCGGAACAGGAACGACAACGGCATCAAAACTTCTGCAGGAAAAAACCGGCATGGAATTCATCTCTTCCGGCGAAATTTTCAGAAGCATTGCCGCCGAGCTCGGCTTGTCTTTGGCCGACTTCGGAAAACTGGCCGAAACGGATGTCTCCTACGATCATCAAATCGACGACCGTCAAAAAGAACTCTCCAAAACAAAAGACAATTTGATTTTGGAAGGCCGTCTCGCCGGTCATATGTCGCTCGAAGTTCCGCCGGGCAAAAAAATTCTGCGCGTTTTACTGAAAGCGCCGCTTGAAACACGCGTCCGAAGAATTATGAACCGTGAACAGGCCAATTCCTCTTTTAAATTCGAGCTGGAACAGACAAAAACAAGGGAAGAATCCGAACGTGTTCGCTACGATATGTATTACGGGATTGATATTTCGGATTTGATGATTTATGATTTGGTGATTGATTCTTCGAAGTTTGATCCGGAGACGATTGTTGATATTATAATGAAAGCGGCCGATTTTTGAAAAAAAAATCGAATAATTTATTACTTCTGATTAATTCCCTAGTTGTCATGAATAAAAGATCCATGACAGCTAATATCAAAAATCAAAAATTGTTGTATCATCTGACAGATGCTGATAATTTTGAGTCTATTGTTTCCAATGGCTTACAATCCCGAAAGTCATGTCGCAATATTTCCTTTAAAGATGTGGCTGACCAAGAAATTATTTCATTTCGGGAAGAAGCCGGATTGGATGAATATGTTCCTTTCCATTTTTTTGCACAAAATCCATTTGACGGGCGTGTTCAGAAAAAATATCCTGATTCTGAATTTATATACATCTCTATTCGTAGGGATTTGGCACAGCATTACAATTTTCAAATCATTCCTCAACATCCGCTTTCAATGGATCCTTTTAAAATGTATGATTATAATGAAGGGATGGATATTATTGATTGGAATGCGATGAATTCCAGAGATTATCATGATCCTTATATCAAAAATGTCTGTATGGCAGAATGTGTCGGTAAGTACATAATTCCGGCAAAAACATTTCATTGTGTTTGGGTGCGGACAAATAAATCTAAAAGTTATGTTACTGATGTATTAATTAAACATAACATCGATAATGTTTATGTAAATCATAATCCCAGTATGTTTGTGAAAAGAGGTGTTTGAGGAACAACAATTATGATTCAATACACAACCGGAAATATCCTTGAATCCGATGCGGATTTTCTTGTTAATACCGTTAATTGTGAAGGGTATATGGGAAAAGGAATAGCTTATCAGTTTAAACTTCAATATCCTGAAAACAATAATGATTACGTTAAGGCATGCAGAAACGGTTCTCTTCATATTGGAACTTTGCATTATTTTGAAGAAAACGGAAAAATGATTATTAATTTTCCTACAAAAGATAAGTGGCGGGAAAATTCTCGGATTGAATTCATTGAATCCGGATTGAAAGAGCTGGTCATTTTAATTCAAAAACTTAACATAAAATCCATTGCTATACCTCCGCTTGGCAGCGGTAACGGCGGGTTAAATTGGAATGATGTAAAAATTGTTATTGAAAAATATCTGTCTGATATTGACTCTGATATTTTTATATATGAGCCGTCTCAAAATTATGTTTCTCAGCCAAAAGCTGCACCGAATTTGTCGGCTTCAGCTTTGGTTATAATTAAAATCCGAGAGCAGTTAAAATCTCAAAGTGCTTTTCGACTCCAAAAAACCGCTTATTTTGTCAATATTTTTTCGCAAACAAATTATTTCAATTTTTCAAGAAATAAATACGGGCCTTATGCAAATTCGATTAACATTATTGATAAAAATATTAATGAATTCAAAAATTATTACCGTTCTAAAGACTTGAAAGAAACTTATGATATTGCTTATACTAAGTTAATCAGCAAAAACGTAGATGAAAAATTATTGTTTTTATCTCCTTTCATTGAAAAAGCAGCGGTATATACGAATAATATTTCCGATGATCATAAATTGGAAGGACTTTCCACAATTCTGTATTTGCTGCAAGAGAACGGGACTTTGACAGAAGATGAAATTATATTGGAGTTTAAAAATTGGTCTGATGCAAAATCCAAAAGTTTCAATGAAACTGAAATTAAAAACGGGATTGATTACTTGATTCAAACAAAAGTCATTCAAATGAATTTGGTTGGTTACTGCCTTTCAAATATGAAATCTAAAAAATAATTTGTCAGTTCTGTTAATTTTCCGGCTTTCCGGTACGAAATTTAAAAAAGTGCCGGAATATTCTATTCTTTTCATCATCGTTATCTTTTTAATCCAAATCCCCGTTCTCTTTCATTAATGAAACAGCAAAAGGGAAAAGGAAAAAAAACGGAATCCGAACTTTACCGCAACGACTGGTTTTTTGCCGACAGCGGTGACTTTGCTGTTTTAACGGATTTGTCTTCCGATGGCGCTTACGGGATGCTTCCCGAAAATCGCCCGATTGAGGAATACATCAATAAAGGCGTTGTTGTTCTCAACAAACCTGCCGGCCCGACAAGCCACGAAGTGGCGGCTTTTGTCCGCGATATTTTGGAAGTCGATGTCGCCGGTCACTCGGGATCTCTTGATCCGGGTGTCACAGGCGTTCAGCCTGTCATGATCGGAAAAGCAACGCGGGCCGTTGCAGCGCTTCGTTTGTCCGGTAAAGAATATATTTGTCTGATGAAACTGCAGCGCTCTGTTCCCGAAAAACTGATCCGCTCAGCCGTTTCGGAATTCACCGGCAATGTTTATCAGATGCCGCCGGTCCGCTCGGCCGTGAAAAGACAGCTTCGTCTGCGCCGGATTTATTATGCCGACGTTTTGGAAATTCAGGACACTTATGTTTTGATGCGCGTCGGTTGTGAGGCCGGCACTTACATCCGAAAGCTGTGTCATGATCTCGGTCTTGCGCTCGGCGTCGGCGCGCAGATGCAGGAACTGGTCCGCTCCAAAGCGGGACCGTTTACCGATGCCCGACCCGTTTCTTTACAGGAACTCAAAGATGCTTACGTGATTTGGAAAGAAAACGGCGATGAATCATTCCTTCGCGAATTAATCCTGCCGATGGAATCGGCTTTTTCTCAATTGCCGCGTCTTGTCGTTCGCGACACGGCGGTTGACGCGCTTTGTTCCGGTGCTTTTTTGGGGCGGCCGGGTTTGGCAGGCTACAGCACCAATCTTAAAAAAGGCGATTTGGCCGCTGTTTTTACGCAGAAAGGCGAAATCATTTCTTTGTCCGTTGCGCTGATGTCTCCGGAAGAAATCGCTGAAAATGAACACGGCTTTGTTGCAAAACCAAAAGCGGTCTTAATGGAAAAAGGAATTTATCCGGCCGTTTGGAAGAACAAATCTGCCGAAGAAAACGGTCCGGTTTCTTCCGTTGAAGAATAAGGAATATATACCAGAAAACTATTTTATAACTCCTGCTTCGTGCCGAGGTAGTCTAGTGGTAGGGCGCAAGCCTGGAAAGCTTGTGGGGCGCAGCCCCTCGGGAGTTCAAATCTCCCTCTCGGCGCTTTTTACTTTCTTTTTTGCATTATTTACCTGCTTACTTTTGTTTTGTTTAGACTTTTGTTTTGTTTAGTTTGTTTTATTTTGATTTCAGTTTTAATTCCTGTTTAAATTTTATTTTCCGGAGTTCTATTGTATTCATTATTATATATCGTAATGTATATATCGGGGCTCTTCTTTCCGAAAAAACGTCTTTTTCTTAGAAACAAATATATTCTTAAACCTCATTTTTCTATCTATGGACGACACAGATTCACATCGTCTTCACAGGTCTCTGGTCTATTATTTGGTAAACATGGGTACACTGGATCAAATTTCTGATGCGGACGAAATGACGATTTCCGTCATTAAAGATATGTCTCAAAGTTATGCAGCTTGATCGGTTTGACTAAAAATGGTCGGAAGAGGGACAAGGAGGTGTCTTTGCTTTTCTGATCCGTTTATTTTTCTTTGTTTTTTCTTTCTTCTTCTTTTTATTTTTCTTTTCTTTCGGCTTTTGTTTTTGCTTTTTGTTTTGTTTTTATTTTGTTTGATTTCTATGATTTTATTTCGTTTTGTTGTTTTTTCTTATTCTTCTTGTTATGATTTGTTTTTCATCTCTGATTTTCATCTGATTTTTACCCGTTATTTCATCCGTTTTTCATCTCTGATTTATCCGGTCTTCATTCGATTCTCATTCTATTCTCGTTCAATTCTCATTCGATTTTCATCTCTGAAAAGGTTATATACGATGAATCCTTTAGGTTTCAAGCATTTGATTGAAGCCTGTTATCTTTTATCGGGCTGCGCGAACCTGTTTATTCATATGGTTCGGGCTACATGATGCGTTTTTCCCCTAAGGAGGAAAACATATGGCAAAGAAACAAAAGGAAAACTTAGAAGAAGGTCTTGAACCGGTCGCGGAAGTTGTGCCGGAAGAAGACGAAATAAAGCATCTTGTTCGTATTATGAATACCGACTTGAAAGGTGCCAACCAAGTTCAGTACGCTTTAACAGGTATTGACGGCATCGGTCTCCGTATTTCTAAAATTATTGCAAAAGACGCAGGCGTCGACCCCAAAGCAATTATCGGTTATTTACCCGATGAAGACGTTGCAAAATTGGACGCTGCGATCTTGAACATTGAAAAATCCACACCGGTCTGGATGCTGAACAGACAGAAAGATTTGATGACCGGTGAGAACAAGCACTTGCTCGGTATTGACATTGAATTGACGTTCAAAGAAGATACCAACAACTTGAAGAAAGTCCGTGCTTACAGAGGTCTCAGACACGAAAGAGGTCTCAAAGTCAGAGGACAGAGAACCAAATCCACAGGCAGACGCGGATCAACCGTCGGTGTCAGAAAGAAGAAGTGATGGTGAGTTGAAATGGTATATCCGGGTAAGAAACACAAGTCTTATGAAACACCGAACCACCCCTGGCAAGACACCAGAATGGCCGGTGAAGTTGAATTGGTCAAGGCCTACGGCCTGAGAAACAAAAGAGAAGTCTGGAAAGCGGAAAGTATTCTCCGTAAATACAGATCCGATGCAATGGGTCTTTTGGCCGTTGTCGCTTCTTCTCCCGACGGAGAATTGAAAGGACACGCCAAAGTCGAAGCTGATCAGATTCTCGGCAGATTAATCCGCTACGGTATCTTGAAACCCGGTGCAGACGTCGATGACATCCTCGGCCTTAAGCCGGAAAACATCCTCGAACGCAGACTTCAAACACAGGTTTTAAGACTCGGCCTTGCAAGAACAGTCCGCCAGTCCCGCCAGTTTATTACACACGGTCACATCGCAATCAACGGCAGAAGAGCAACCGTTCCGAGCATGCTCATTTCCAAAGAAGATGAAATGAACATCACTTACTACGGCGAATCCCCGTTGACCACGGAATCACACCCCGAAAGACCGATTCAGATCGCATCCGCAATCGCTGACGGCTTAACGCTCAGAGCAGCAGCCGAAAACAGCAAGAAAGCACGTGCTCAGGCAGAAGGCGGTAAGAAAGGCGGCAGAAGAGGCGGCAGAGGCGCACCCCGCGGTCCCCCGCGTACAGGCGGCGCAGCACCCGCAGCAGCTCCCGGGAGGAACTAATTATGTCTGAAATGAAATGGGCTGTCGCTCACATTAAATCTTCATTCAACAACACCATCATCACCGTGACAGACTTGACCGGTGCCGAAACCATCGCCAAATCTTCAGGCGGTATGGTTGTTAAAGCGGCCCGTGACGAAAGTTCACCGTACACGGCAATGCAGATGGCAAACCAACTTGCGGAACAGTTAAAAGACAAAGGCATCACCGGCATTCACATTAAAGTGAGAGCGCCCGGCGGCAACAAACAGAGAAACCCCGGACCCGGTGCACAGGCAACCATCCGTGCCTTTGCTCGTGCAGGTATCCGCATCGGCAGAATCGAAGACGTGACGCCTATCCCCCACGACGGTACCAGACCGAAGGGCGGCAAGCACCGCGTCTAAGTTTAAATATTACAAAAACATTTTTCAAAATACGAAATTTGAACGGATTTTTCCGTTCTCCTTTTCTATTTTGATTTCTCTATTTTTGGAACATCAGGTGAATTAAGATGGATATTGATATTATCGAGTTGTCCAAAGGCTCGGCGAAATTTGTCCTTTCGGGCACAAACCCTGCTTTTGCAAACGGTATTCGCCGCGCAATGATTGCAGACGTTCCGACGCTTGCGATTGAGTACGTGAATTTGTATGACAACACGTCCGTTCTCTACGATGAGCAGCTCGGCCTCCGTCTTGCGCTCGTTCCTTTGACAACAGACGGCGACTATGTCCCGCAATCCGAATGCAGCTGCGGTGCTGTTGACGGTGCAGGCTGTCCCAACTGCGAAGTTTCTCTTCGCTTGGACGTGGAAGGTCCGAAAATGGTCTACTCAGGCGATTTCATTTCCGCAGACCCGAAAGTTCACCCCGCGGATGAAAAAATTCCGATCGTTGAACTCAAGGAAGGTCAGCGTGTTATGCTTGAAGCGATTGCTCATGTCGGCTACGGCCGCGACCATGTTCGCTGGCAGGCAGGCGTTGCATGCGGTTACAAGCACACGCCGTCCGTGGAAGTCGAACCGTGTCCCGAGTGCGGCAACACATTTGTCGAATGTCCCGAGAACGCCGTTTTCATGGCGCGCAGTGTTGAAAATTTAACGGAAAAAGACGAATTGAAATGCGTTAAATGCGGTAACGCCAGACACATTTTCGATTTGACGGATCCGACGCTCAAAGTGTCTTATGATCAGCACACATTTGTTTTTTCTTTAGAATCCGACGGATCTTATTCGTCCTCTGAGTTGGTTTTAAAAGCGGCAGATGTCATCAAAGGACGCGCTCAGGAATTTTCCGACATTTTAAAAGATTTGTAAAAATTTTGCTCGCTTCGCTCACAAAATTTCATGGGCGGGGGAGGGCGGTGTTTGCAGAAAAATTGCTTCGCAATTTTTTCAGACTTCGCCGTCGATTGGAGAGTCGGTGTTTGCAGAAAAAATTGCTTCGTAATTTTTTAGGCTTCGCCTCATTCTCTTAAATTTTGAGAATTTTGTTTGATTTTTGGTTTTGTTTTTCAAATCAAAAACCAGTGTAACAACACCTTTATATACGATAAATCGTATTTTGGGCTTGTTCGTTTATCGAATGTATTTCAATGTGCGAGGGTTGCCCAGCCGGTCAAAGGCGCTAGGTTGAGGGCCTAGTCTCGTAGGAGTTCGTGGGTTCGAATCCCATCCCTCGCACCAAACTTTAAAACAATGACTGGAATCTCAAGTTTCTTTTTTTCAAAAACTTTAAATTAAATAATTTTATTACGTTTTTAAAAATACAACATTCATCTTCTTCATTGTGTTTTTATTTAAACCATATTCCAAACATTATTCTTATTTAATAAAAACCATATACATCTTCTAAAATTATCTGAAGGGCAAATTCAAATTCTTTTGTCAGTTCTTCATCTATTTGTTCATTTATAGTAATGCCTTCGTCCGAATATTGAATTGTTGGATTTCTCTCTTTGAAAATTTCCATTATTCCATTTCTCATTTTTTCAAATTCTTCTGGATAATGCTCTATTCCATATCTGTTTTCTAATTCTTTTCTCCAATTCATTTTTTTCTCCTCTATTATCCCTAATCTTTTTAATCATTTATTTCTTTCTTTAATTTATGGCTGAAATTCTTCTTATAGGTTTTATTTTTATTCGAGATTTACCAACCTTTTTACAATCTCTCAACGATTTTTCATCAAAACACAACGTCAAAATTCAAGGCTTCGATGCTCGAAAAATCGTTGACATTGACCACTTGTATCTTTCAATTCACCGCGCTCGCGAGTCTTTTTCAAACAGCGTAAACGAAGCCAAAGACATTGGTCTCGAAGTCCTTCGTTTTTCATCAGGCCAGCGAAAAATCGACAAGTCTTTTTCAATGGGCTTAATTCAAGGCGAAAACCGCTCTGTTTTTGTTCTTTTCGGCGATTCGGAGGAATGTGTTCAAAAAGCGGAAAACGCGTTTAAAGCCGAATTCGGGCTTTCGGATTTTCCCGAAATTTCTCTCGAAGAAAAAAAGCCGTTTTTGATGAAACAATTCGACATCACCGAAGACGAACTTCAAACTGTCGGCGAAGATCGAATCAAAGATTTAGTGTTGGAACGCGTGGCGCTTGTTGATGTGACGCGCTGATTTGAAGGTACCGGTGACATCAGATGCAGCAGGTATTTCCATATGCATCGTCTCATTTTTATCACATCCGCTCGCTGCGCGAGCGTGGGCACAGATTACCTTCCGTTTTCCGTTTGGCACAGATTACCTTACTGTTTGCGTTTGCTGTTGTTACCTTACTGTTTGCGTTTGCTGCTGTCACTGCCGCCGCCGACGCGCGAACCGCTCCGATTTCAATCATTTTCAGCAAAATCGCCTCTCATTTTTTCAAAATTCAAAACAAAACCGGTCAGACTTGAAAAACTTTTAACTATGAGCAATCCCATTAAAAAACATTTTAAGATTTACATACAATGAGAAAATGAGTGATTTCAAATGCCGCACCCGAAAACAACTGAAGAGATGATGGCCGCCGCCGGTCCGATTGAAAAGAATTTATCTTTGTCTTTGCTTCAAATTACGGAAGCTGCCGCTGTTGCATCCGCGTATCAGATCGGAAAAGGCGACCGCAAGTATGCCGATCACGTCGCGGTTGAAGCGATGCGCCGCGTTTTGAATCATATTGATCTGAAAGGAACGGTTAAAATCGGCGAAGGTGAAAGAGACGAGGCGCCGATGCTTTATATCGGCGAAGAAGTCGGCACCGGAAACGGTCCTGTTGTTGAAATCGCGGTTGATCCTTTGGAGGGCACGAATTTGGCGGCGGACGACGTGAACGGATCAATTGCCGTCATGTCCATGGCCGAAAAGGACGGCATTTTTTACGGCCCCGACATTTATTTTGATAAAATCGTTGTCGGCCCGAAAGTCGTTTTGCATGAAAAGAAAACGGGCGAAAAAGTCAACTTGGACGCGCCTGTTCTTCAGAATCTGACAATCGTTTCAAAAGCGCTCGGCAAAAAGAGAGAAGATTTGGTCGTCGTCGTTTTGGACCGCGACAGACACAAACAGCTTGTCAGAGACATCCGCGCAGCCGGCGCACGCGTCCGTTTAATTCCGGACGGCGACTTGCTTCCGGGTGTCATGACCTGCTTTGCCGATTCCGGCGTCGACATGGTAATGGGATCCGGCGGCTCGGGCGAAGCCGTTTTGACGGCGAGCGCTCTGAAAGGCCTCGGCGGCAAAATCACGGGGCGCCTTGTTTTGCCGAGCGTTGCCAACGAAAAATCCGACGAAGAAATCTTAAAAGAATTTGCGGAAAAGCTGCCCCGCTTGGAAATGATGGGAATTCCCGAACACGAAATTGATTTGATCCGGGAAACCGATGACTTGGTTCCGGGAAAAGACGTCATTTTCGCGGCCACCGCCGTCACCGACGGTCCGTTCATGAAAGGCACAAAACTCCTCGGCGAAGGAGATGCCTGCATGACAAGCATTTTGGTCGGAAGTTCCGGCGTCGTCCGCGTGACGCAAAGCGTTTACGTCAAAGATAAGGAAAACAAATCCTTTTCCGTCTGAAATAAAATGCAGAACATAGAAACGCACAACATAGAAATGCAGAACATAGAAACGCAGAATATAGAAACGCAGAAACATAAAAACAGAAACACAAAATGTTAATTCAAAACAATCTGTTCCTTTTATTTTTAACATGAAAATTTATTTTGAAACATTCGGATGTTCCGCCAATCAGGCCTCGGCTGAAACGATGCGCGGAATTATCCGAAACACGGGTTTTGATTTCTCAAGCGAAGCCGAAGCGGATGTTTATGTCTGCAACAGCTGTACGGTCAAGTATACGACCGAGCAGAAAATTCTTCATAAAATCCGGCAGTTCGGCGAGCAGGGAAAAGACGTCATCGTCTGCGGCTGCATGCCTGAAGTCCAGTTGGATCTGATTTTAAACGCGAACCCCGAAGCTTTTATCGTCGGCGTCCGTTCCGTGAACGGTCTTCGTGACGTTCTTTTGAAAATAAGCGGCAGAACGGCAGTGCAGAACGCTGAAGCCGAAGCAGAAACAAAAACGGCCGAAAATCATAATCCGAATCCTCTCGATTACGTTCCCGTCCGAATTTCATCCGCTTCTCCCGACGGTTTTTTGAATCTTCCGAAAATCCGCTATCATGAAAACATTCACATCTGCCAGATTTCAACCGGCTGCCGCTTCGGCTGCTCTTACTGCATTGTCCGCCTTGCCCGCGGCGATTTGATTTCATTTCCGCCGGAAGAAATCGTTCGCGATGTTCAAACGGCTGTTGCCGAAGGCTGTTCCGAGATTTGGCTGACATCACAGGACGACAGTCAATACGGTATGGATTTTTCAAAAGAATCGCCGTACGCAGACATCCGGCTGCCTGCGCTTCTGAAACAGATTGCGGACATTCCGGGCGACTTTAAAATCCGCGTCGGCATGATGAATCCGTTTTCAATCAAACCGATTCTTTCGGAATTAATTGATGCCTTTAATCATCCGAAAATTTACAAATTTCTGCACATTCCGATTCAATCCGCATCGGAAGATGTTCTCAAAACGATGAACCGTCATTATTCGATGAAAGACGTCGATGAGATTATCGCCGCTTTCAAAGAGCGGTTCCCCGATTTGACTTTGTTTACCGACATCATTGTCGGATTTTGCGGCGAAACCGATGCCGATTTTGAAGAAACAACCGATTGGGTTCAAAAATACAAACCCGATAAAATCAACATTTCCAAATATTCCCCGCGCCCGGGAACAAAAGCTTTCCCCATGCGCAATCTTGACTCCAGAATTCTGACCGCCCGCTCCCGCGAGCTGACGGAACTGACGGACAAGCTGAAGCAGGAAACAAAAAACGAACGCATCGGAAACATCGAAGACGTTTTTATTTCCAAATACGGCAAAGAAAGCGGTGTTTTGGCAAGAACGGCAGATTACAAGCCCGTCGTTTTGAATGAAAAAGGATTAAAACCCGGCATGACCGTCAAAGCCAAAATCGTCGAAGCAACGCCCGGATATTTTATCGGCGAATTAGTTCAAAATTAATTATTGATTGAATCATTTCAAATTTTTAACTCAACCGTTTCTGTTTTGTCTCAACCGGTTTTGTTTTTAATTCTGTTATTTATTATTTCTTTATTTTAACAATTCTGTCGTTGACTTCCAGTTTTCCGTCAACGAAAAGTTTGACAACTTCGCGGTAGGCTTTGTTTTCTTCAACAAGCAGCCGTTCGGCAAGCGTGTCCGCAGTGTCGTCTTCCAGAACGGGAATGATTTTCTGCATAATAATCGGGCCGGCATCCAAATCCGGTTCGACGAAATGAACGGTGCAGCCGGTAAACTTGACGCCGTATTCAATCGCCTGTTTCTGCGCGTTCAAACCTTTAAATGACGGCAGAAGCGACGGATGAATGTTAATGATTCTGTTTTTGTATTCCTGAATCACGGAGTCGCTGATGATTCTTAAATAGCCGGCCAAAAGAACAAGATCGGTTTCCCTTTCTTTTAAAATTTCAAGAACTTTGTCATCGTATTCCTGACGGGATGAAAACTCGGCGGGATTGACAAAAACACCTTCGATTCCGTGCGTCTCGGCGCGCTTGAGCGCAAACGCATTTTCCTTATCGCTGATGACGCAGGCGATTTCAACGTTTTGAATTTCTCCGCTTTCAATTGCGTCAATGACGGACTGCAAATTTGTTCCCCTGCCGGATACCAAAACCGAAATTTTAACTGTCAAATTTATATCCTCTCTTGCTGAATAAGTGTTTTATAAAGCGTGCTTCCTATTAAAAATTCTCGTTCATGACAAATTCGATCCGAAAAAGATTTGTTTCCAACAAGATTATAAAAGAGCAAAATGATGAATGAAACAATGCAAAATCAAACTTCCTCCGGCGACGGCGAATCCGCTGTCCGGTATGCATTCCGCGTACACAAAGAAGACGGCGAGCCTGTCCGCCGCATCTTAGATGAGTTTGATGTCATTGATCATTCCTGCAAACCGTTTGCAGATGATGTTTATCTGTATCTGCCGCTTCTGCGCTATCCCGAAAAAGAAGAACGTTTGGAAATTCGGGACCGTTTGATGCATCTCATTTTACAGCTCCCACATCCGACAGAGAAAATGCAGTATCACAGCTGGTATGTCAAAGATTTGTCTTTTAAAACGCATACAAAAGTTCCGACGGTTTCCGATCTTTTGGGATTTTCGCCGGCATACGAGATTATCGGCGACATTGCCGTTCTGGACGACAAAAGTGAATCCGACAAAAGTGAATCCGACAAAAGTGAATCCGACAAAAATAAACCTGACAACATTTATCCGGCAGACGTTTCTGAAATTGCCGCAGCCATTTTAAAAGCGCATTCGGCGGTTAAAACCGTTCTGCTTTCCAAAGGTCCGATTTCCGGAGAGTTCCGGACGCGGGATTTGGAATTTTTGGCCGGCGTTAACAAAACAGAAACTGTTCACAAAGAATACGGCTGCAAATACAAAGTGGATTTGGCCCGCGCTTATTTCACGCCGCGCCTGTCAACCGAGCGCCGCCGGATTGTGGAACAAATTAAAAAAGGCGACACCGTGATTGATATGTTTGCCGGTGTCGGTCCTTACAGCATTTTTATTGCAAAACAGGCGGCGCCCACTTTGGTAATCGCCAACGACAAAAACGAAGCCGCGGTTGAACTTCTGAACGAAAATATCGCGCTCAATAAAGTCACAAATATTGAGGCTCTCAACGAAGATGCGGCGGTTTTATCGGAAAAATATGCCGGCGCCGGAGACCATGTGATTATGAATTTGCCGCATAACGCCTGTGACTTTTTGGACACGGCTGTTTCATTGTGCAAAGCCGGCGGCGTCATTCATTATTACGCCATGACGTCGGATGATGATTTGTTTGACGGGTCTGTTGAACTGATCCGGTCGGCGGCTGAAAAACAAGGCAGGGGAATCACTGTTCTTGAAAGGCGAAACGTTCGATCTTACGCGCCTCATCAGTATAATATCTGTTTGGACGTCAAAATCTTGTAAAAACGATGACAGTTTGGTTACTTTAAAAAAAATAAATCTTCGTTTTTCTTATTCTCTAAAATTGATGCGGCCCGCGCGCGGCGGGACACCCGCTTTAAATCCATTTTTTGTTTCTGAAAAACAGAAGCATTCCGACCAAAATGACAGCCATCAGAGCAAGGCAGGCGTAATAGCCGTATTCCCAATACAGTTCCGGCATGTTGGTGAAATTCATGCCGTAAATGCCGGCAATAAATGTCAGCGGAATAAAGATTGTTGAAATCACGGTTAAAATCCGCATCGTGTCGTTCAGGCGGTTGGAAATGCCGGTTGTGTACAAATCATAAACGCCCGTTAAAATTTCGTGATCGTTTTCGATTGAATCGGTGATTCGGACAACGTGGTCAAAAACGTCCCGAAACAGAATTCGTGTCGGTTTTTTAATCAAACTTGATTCACTTTTTTCCATCTTTTCCGTGATGGTGATGACGGGCCAGACTTCCTTTTTAAAAGAGGACAGCTCGTGGCGGATTTGATTGATTTCTTCGGCGCCTTCCTTGTCGGGATTTTTAATGATGCGCTTTTCAACATTGTCCAGCCATTCGTCAAAGAATTCGACGACATAAAGATAATGGTCGACAATCATGTCAATCATCGCATATGTCAGGTAATCCGTTCCGTATTTAATCATTTTTCCTTTCTTTTTGAGACGGTCGGTGACAGAATCAAAAATGTGCGGCTCGTCTTCGCAGAAACTCAGAACAACTTTCTCAAACGTCACGATGCTGACTTGGCTGTCTTTTATTTCTTTGATTTCGCCGTCGAATCGGATTTGCTTGATGATTGTAAACAGATAATTTTCATAATCTTCCGTTTTTGGGCGCTGTTCCATGTTTAAAATGTCTTCCAAAACCAATGAGTTGATTTGAAAAATTTCTCCGATTTTGATGACATTTTCGACATCCCACAAGCCCGAAACGTGAATCCATGTCGTCTTGTCGGTTTGATTCAGCGCTTTGATGTCATCGGCGTTTTGAATTGTTTTTTCAGTATATTCCGATTCATTGTATTGGATGACGCGGATTGTGCTTTTTTCTTTCAGCGTTTGATCATCTTTTCCGTCGTCATCGACATACATCAGTGTGCCGGGCGGAAGTCCGACTTTGTCCGACTCTTTCGCGACCGGCGTTTCAAAAACAGCTGCCGTATCGTTTTCAAAATCTTCGCTCTTTTGATCTGCTTTCAGTTCTTCCGGCATTTTTTTAATTCCCCTTTTATCCAAAACCTATTTATTGTTCAATTTGTTTTATCAATTTGCTTTTCAGTTTGTTTTAATGATTGTTTCTTTTGATATTTTATACAACCTTTTTATATATAATTGTCATTTACTTTTTTACAAATTCTTTCTTGCGGTTGCTGCGTGATTTTGCTTTCTGCTTTGAAGATTCGGCCGCCGGAAATTCCGGCGGTCAAAGTAATAATTGGTGGATTAAAAAATGACTATAGATGGTCTCCTCATATATGTTTTATTTATTATCGGCCTGGCCTTAATCGGATTCGGTGCCGGCTGGTTCGTTGATGCCGCTGTTAATATTTCCAAAAGATACGGCATCCCGAAAGCCGTCATCGGTGCGACAATCGTCAGTTTCGCGACAACAGCTCCCGAATTTTTGGTCAGCTTTATGGCCGCGCTCAACGGCCAGGCAGACATGGCAATCGGCAACGCGGTCGGTTCAACAATCTGTAATATCGGTATTGCAATCGGTTTCATCGTCATGCTGAAAACGGTCGCCGTTGACGATAAGAGTTTTAACGTCAAAGCCCTCATGATGCTGGCGTCCGGCGCTGTTCTGTTCTTCTTAAGCTGGAACGGCGTCATCACAAAAATGGACGGTATCATTCTGCTCGTCATTTTCGTGGCTTACATGGCATACACTTACTGGGATCAAAAGAAAGAGCCCAAAAAACCCGAAGACGACGCACCTGTTCCCCGCAAAGGCATTTGGGCGAAAATCAAAATCAAAGATTCTTATTTGGATGTCTTAATGTTCCTCGTCGGCGCGGTTTTCGTTGTCGGCGGCAGCCGTCTTGTCGTGACGAACGGAACGGAAATTGCAACGCAGCTCGGCATTCCCGAACTCATCATCAGTTTGACGCTGATTTCCATCGGCACGTCGCTGCCTGAAATCATTACGGCGATTACCTCTTACAGAAAAGGTTTTCAGGACCTTTCCATCGGAAACATTGTCGGTGCCAACATTTTGGACATTACCATGATTTTAGGTGTTTCGTCCATGTTCGTTGATTTGACCGTCAACAGTCAGCTTCTCCGCTATGATTACATCTTTATGATGCTGCTGTTTGTTCTGGTCGCGTTTTTCGGCTACCGGAAAAAGATTACGAGATGGCAGGGCGCAATTATCGCTCTGGTTTATGTCGTCTACCTGGCCGGTTTGATTCTGACGATGGCATGAATGCGAATGTTTATGAACATAACCGATATCAGGATATAACAAAACAACAATAAAAATAACAATAAAAGTAAAAATACATTTCATAGAAATACAATTCAAAAACAACACAAATATAACTTAAAGCAAGTGACATTATGGTAAATTATCAGTCCATGCCCGAATCCGAAAAAATCCGGCATTTGAAAAAACAGGCCGATTCAGCCGCGCGTTTCATCAAACAGTATTCTCATGTCTGTTTGGTGACGCACAATGATTCGGACGGACTGACAAGCGCTGCCATTATGATTCAGGCGTTTCAGCGGGAAAGCATCACGTATTATCATAAAATTTTCCCGAAACTGGACGCTTCACTTGTTTCTGTTTTAGCGTCTTCTTATCCCGAAGACTTTCTGATTGTTTTCTGCGACATCGGAAGCGGACAATCCGAATTTTTATCCGCACTTCCGAATCCGATGGTGATTTTAGATCATCACGTCCCTGTCGGCAAAAGTCCGGCAAAAGTTGTCGTCAATCCGATAACGGTCGGACTGGAAGGTTCTTACATGATTTCCGGCGCGGGTGTTTCTTACCTGACGGCGCGGGCGATGCGGGCCGAAAACGTCGATCTTTCTTCTTTGGCCGTTGCCGGCATGATCGGCGACCGCCAGCTGATGGTTGCCGCAAACGCCGAAATCCTGGCGGAAGCCAAAGAGGCCGGCGTCGTTGTCAGCCGCCACGGTTTAAAAGTCGGTGACGGCAAGTTGTTTGATGTTTTCATGCGGACGACCGAACCGTATTTGGATATCACGGGAAAACCGGATGAAATCCGCTCTTTTTTGGCGGGCTTGAATCTGGATGAAAATAAAAACATTCATGATCTCAGCGACGCGGATATGAACCGTTTATGCGACGCCGTTTTGGCGAAGCTTGCGCCTCTTGACAGTCCCGACGCGGTCGAAGCGGCGGCCGGCGAAATTTATTATCTTAAAAATCAATTGGTTGAGAATGTTTTTGACTTGGCCGGCATTTTGGACAGCTGCAGCAAAGACGATGATTTTGAAGCGGCAATCGCGCTTTGTTTGGGCGACGCTTCCGTTCTTGACAAATGCTTTGAAAATTACAGGATGATTCAGGAAACGCTTGTCAAAAACCTGGAAACGGTTTTGCCGACGGCGCGGCAGCTTTCAAATCTGTCTTATATTTACGGCAAGGATCTGCATTCGGCCGGCAATATTTCAACCACTTACATCCGGTATGTCAATCCGAGCAAGCCTTTCGTTTGCCTGAATGAAAACGACGGCGTGACCCGAATTTCATCCCGCGGAACGCGCGGTTTGATCAAACAAGGCTTGGATTTGTCTGTTGCCGTCAAAATTGCGGCGGAAAGCGTCGGCGGCAGCGGCGGCGGCCACAATATTGCATCCGGCGGCCTTTTGCCTCCCGGAAATGAAACCGCAGTTGCTTTTATGAATAAATTGAATGAAATCGTCGGCGAGCAACTTTCCGGAAACTCCAAAAAATCCGCTCCGGCCGTTCGTATTTCCGGCTCCGTTTGTTTTGTTGATGAAACCGATTCCGAAATTGAGGAAAAGCTTTCCGAAAAGCTGGTGGTTTCTTTGGCGCCCGACAATCTTTACGGCACAAAGACAACAATTCGCGACGGCTGTTCCGAAGTTTTCATGGAATCGGATAAAATCGGTTCTGTTTTGTCGACGGCCGATGATTTATTAATGAATGCCGACGGCGCGGTCCGTGTGAAAAAGGCTTCTGAAAAAAATGATGAAAAATGATTCACAGATTCAGTCTTTTGCTTTTTTGGTGTATTTTGTACTCCTTCCGCCGCCAATTGTTTGTATTTTTCCTTTTTCAGCGAGTCTTTTCAAAACCCTTAACGCTTTCGCCTGAGATGCGCCTAATGCGGTTTCTATATCTTGCCTGGTAATAAACTCATTTTCATCGAACAGAATCATTACGATTTGTTCATCGCCTGTGCGGCTTTCGGTTTCAGCAGGTTTATTTTGCACGGCGGTTTTATCTTGCGCAGCGTTTTTATTTTGCGGTTTAGCTGACACACCGGTCGCCGTATCATTTTCGTCGGCTGTGTTCGGGAGGGTTATTTTAAAAGCATTATTTGTCGCTTCAATCTGTGGTTTATTCTCGTATCCATTATAATTGTGCATAATTTTCGGTATGCCTGTTCCATAGGATTCAATGAATGTCAAGCGATAGAATATATTGGCAAGGTTACGATTGCGTGTTACAGATATGCCCAATTTAACATCATCAAGGGTGATGCCTTTTACCAATCCGCCGATTGAAACGAATTCAATATAGTTCTCGAAAATATTAATCAGCGTGCTGTCACGGAATGAGTAATCTCGATGAACAACGGCATTAAGAAGTGCTTCTCATATTGCTTCAGTCGGATAATCCCGTACATCCGTGCGATGCAAACCGTTAATGTCGGAGCGAATATTGTTGTAGCGGTCAATAAACTCATAAACATCATTGAGCTGACTGAAGAGGGAGCCGGAAAATTCTCGCCTGTCTTTAAACTGTTCTTTTTCATCGCCTTCGTAAACAGCTAATTTTATTGTATGGATACACTGGTCTGAAAGAAGCAAACCCAAATTCGTATAAATGTCGTCTGCATTTTTTATTTGCAGCGTTTTCTTTTGATTTTCTTCAAAAGAAATATTGTGCTTTGCAAATTCTTTTTCAGCACATTCAAAAGTTAAATCCTGATTAAGAGAACGCACTTCCTCGTAAGTTTCTCCGTCTGTATCTTTAATCATATGCAGAATGGCCGTCTCAGTTGCCGGGACGGATGAGGCTCCCTGGCGCACAAATACGCCTTCGGGACGGATCCCTTTACCGGTCAGATAATAAGGACTGGCCGTTCCTTTTTGTACGGAAATAATGAGAATGGTTTTATTGCCGATTTGCTCTTTTTTGTAGTCGGTAAAGAGTGTTACATCGGGCTTTATGCTGTCGCGGACAGCATTGCTTACTTTAAGTATTGTTTCATTCACGTTTTCAATACCTGCAACATCGCCGTCATCTTCAATACCGATATAAATCGTGCCGCCGTTTGTATTGACAAAAGCGATTACAGTTTTTATGATTTCATTTGTATATTCACGTTTTAATTCTGTTGTTGAATCTTCGATTAAAACCATAATTTCTTCCTCGATTTACTCTAATCATCCTTAATCTATTCTAATCATCTTTAATCTGTTCTAATCATCCTTAATCTATTCTAATCATCCTTAATCTATTCTAATCATCCTTAATCTATTCTAATCATCCTTAATCTATTCTAATCATCCTTAATCTATTCTAATCATCCTTAATCTATTCTAATCATCCTTAATCTATTCTAAT
>NZ_JAWDKC010000019.1:0-116622 GCF_032714515.1 Methanimicrococcus hacksteinii
AGTGAATAAAAAATATTTTTATCTTCATCTAAAGGAATGTGAATTTAGGTATAACTATAGGAATGAAGATTTATATCAAAAAATCTTAAAGATTGTAAGGAAAAATCCTCTGTTCTACTCGTGACCCATAATCAAATATTGATTTTTTTTCATAGATATAAACCCCAATAAAATGGTGAAAATGTTCAATGATTTTTAAAACTTTTATACAGTTCGTTTTATTTAAATTAAGAGCTACGGCTCTTAATGAAAACAGATATAAGACGAGAAAAGACGATATATATTTTCCTTCGAATAATAGTTGTTGTATATATTAAAAAAGAAACTAAGTTATAATTATATTACTTGTCAAATGATTTCAAAATATAATACTGAAGAATTGGAAAGTTGAATAATTGTGAGAAGTTGAAGAATTGAAAAGTTGAAATATTGAAAAATTATAAAATCAGGAAAATACTAAAACGGAATGAAATGAATTTGAAAACGTTTTTCAGGTCGTGTTTCGAAAAACAGGCGGCTGATTTATTTATTAATATTTCGGACCGGTCAAAAAACCGAAAAAGAAAGTAAAAATAGAACGGAAGAACGGTATAAACCGTTCAACCAAAATCAATTTGTTATTAAATGTCTGTTTACGGTGCTGTTTTTTCAACGGCTGTCAATTCATAAACCGCGCTTTCAAACGACGTTATTGTGCCGTCAAACGGATCGACATCTGCGTTTGATTTTTTAAGCTTCAGTTCAAAGCCGTCGGAAACGGTAAATGTTTCATCGGATCCGATGTCGCATACATGATAATAGGTGTCGGCAGAGTCCAAGGTCAAGCCGCCGGGAACAACGCCGGTGCTTGTGATTGTACAGCCTTCCGGGACAACAATCTTAATCAGGGCCGAGTTCAGGATGTAAACCTTGTAAGTCGTTCCGCCTGCCGCAACGGAGAATGTCACGTCGGACGGGACAGGTGTGCCGCCTTTTTCAAATGAGTCCGGGTTGACATTTTTTTTAATTGTCACGGTCACGGTTTTGCCGCTGATGACCGTATCGCCTTCTTCTTCGCTGAGAATGTCGGCATTCACGTCGGTCACATCGTTCACGTTACTTAAGAATTCGAAAGTCAGCACTTTTCCGGATGCTTCCGCGGCGGGAACATAAGTGTAGATGTTGTTTTCGGCATTCAAATCCTGGTCAACATAGCTGTCTTCGTCGTCATAGGTTACAGGGATCTGTTTTTTGAAAACGGCCGTCACATTATAAACAGCGCTTTCCGAAGGATCAACCGTAAATGCGGCCGGAACCGTACCGCTGTAAACATCCGCGCCTGATTTTGTAATGACAAAAGACTGAACATAATATCCGTCGTCGGGAACAACCGTCAAAGCAATCGGAATGTCAATGTCACAGGCGACGCTTTGCGTTCCGGTATAAAAGTATGTGTCTTTGTTGTCCGTCAGTTTTATTTGACCGTTGTCACCGGCATTCATATTCACAATCGATGAAGCCATCAGATAAACATCGTAAACCGTGCTGCCTGCCGTGACGGTAAAGCTGATTGACGTCGGCTCAATGCCGCCGGCCTCAAAATTATTAACGTCCAAAGCGTCACCCATGACAGCCGTAACATCTTTTCCCGATGCCGTCGGAACGGCGGAAAGAATGGCGTCATTAAACGTTTCGGAAACATTTGAAACGCTTGAGCCGAAAGTCAATGTCAAAGTTTCGCCGGAAATATCGGCAACAGGAACGTAAATACAGAGTTTTGTATTTCCGTCGCCGCTTTGAGATTCAAGGACAAGCTTTTGTCCTGCAGCTTCCGCGGTAAACTTCGCGCCGGATGAAGATCTGCCGCTTCCGCCGCCGCCGTCATGGTTTGCAACGACCACGTCGGGAAGAGAAGAAGAACCCGCGTTTGTTGAAGGCGTATTAGAATTCGTATTGGTGTTGGTATTTGTGCCGGATGTGTTGTTTCAGCTGCCCGTATTGTTTTGGCCGGTTGCCGTGTTATTTGATACCGTATTGTTCGACGGCTTTGAATCCGTACCGTTGTTTTCCGTGTTGTTTGTTTGGTCTTTGTTAAGACAGCCTGCGCCAATCATTCCGACAACTGCCAGAAGGACGATAAAAAGCAATAAGATTTTTTTTGTTGTTTTTGGTTTTTTAATCATAAGATGCGCACCGCCATTTTGATGACTGCTTGTGCACAACTAAAGCCCTAAAGCCTGCCCTAACAGGAGAATATGAACTTAAAAGAATAAATATATTTCTAATAAAATAAAATTAATTGCAAAACGAAAAAAGAAAAAAACGGTTTGAATCCGGTTTTTATTGTTCAGTATTTCAGTTCATTCAATACTGTTTGTTCAATAAATCCGATGATGTCATTCACTCAATTCAATACCGTTTGTTCAATAAACCCGATGATGTCATTCACTCAATTTAATAGACTTCCTTTTCATCAAAGACTTTCTCGCCGACAATTTCTCCGTCAATTGATCTGTAAAAGCAGGAACGATATCCTTCGTGACAGGCGCCGCCGTCCTGCCTGACAAAAAGCAGTAAGCAATCGGCGTCGCAATCGAAAAAAATGTTTATGACATGCTGGTAATGGCCGGACGTTTCTCCTTTTTTCCATAAAGATTGGCGGCTTCGGCTCCAGTAATGCGCGATTTTTGTTTCAAGCGTCAATCGGAAGGCTTCTTCGTTCATGTAGGCAAACATGAGAACTTCCTTTGACTCGGCGTCCTGAACAATTGCCGGAATGAGCCCGTTTTCAAATTTGAATTCAATATTGACGGCGTTTGAAAAATCACAGCCGTCGGAATCTGATTTTGAATCTTGCATACAGCAAATGCAATCTGATGAGTATATATAATTTTCGTTTTTGAAAAAATCATAAACACAATATAAAATAAAGGATTTTCTAAAAGTGTGAAAAAATTATGGCTTCTGATTTCACAACCGGCATCCCTGAATTTGACCGCCTGACCGAGAACAGGATCGAAGGATCGTTTCTCTTGCTCACAGGCAATGATGACGAAGGGATGTCTTCTTTCCTGGCTGAGATCGAAAGATCAGTTGGGAGGCTTGCCGGGGAAGAAAATCTCCAAAAAACAGGCTGTAAAATCTTGAAAATCACTCCGGAAAACACGGAGAATTGGAGAGAAAACGGCGGCTTGTTTTTTGAAAACAAAAAGAAAATGCAAACAGAAAAAAAACCAAACACTGCCAATCGGAAAGAGCAGGAAGCCGCCGCTGAGGGAATGCCCGAAATCATTATTTTTGCGGAAGATCTCAGCGAACTGTTTCAAACCGACCCTGTCAGCGAAAAACACCCTGCAAAAAACGAAAAACCGATCGTTTCCCTCGTAAAGGAAATTAAGGCAGAAACAAATCTGCCGAAAACAAAACTCCATCCTGAAGACATCCGGTCCCTCATCATCGGATGTCTTCACTCAAATATTCTGCCCGCTCAGGAGGAAAACAGACTGATTCATCTGGCCGATTCGCATATTGATTTTCAAATGAAAGAGACCGGCGGCAAATTCGAGCGCAAACTGATGATTTATAAATACAAAGGCGGCAGCGCGAGCGGAAATATCCTCCGGTATACAATTGAAAATCAAAAATTAAAAATCGAGAATAAAAAAAGAATTTATTAATGAGATGTCCGTTAATTTCTCTCATATTATCAGCTCATATTATCAGATCACATTTAGTGAATTATCGAGAGGGAAATTATGGAAAATTTATTTGATTTATTTGATTTATTTGATTTAAAAGCCGGCGGCATTCCGATTAAAAATCCGATTGCCTTATCGGCGATGGCCGGAATTACGGACAGCAAATTTGCAGCATCCAACGCAAAAAATGCCGGCCTGGTTGTTCTCGGCGCTTACAATTTAGACGAAACATCCGAGGCGGCAGGAACAGAAGCCGCGGCGCGCGGCCGATCCGAATTTACGGCCGGCGCTGACGTAAACGGCGATGTTTTCATTCAGATTGAAAATGAAATTGACGCCGTTGCTTCCGAAATGCCGGGAACCGTTGCGGCAATCAGCGTCCGAAGCGCATCATTGGAGCCGCTTTTAAAAGCCGCCGAACTCATTCAAAGCAAAAACGCGGTCATGGAATTGGATGTCCACTGCCGTCAGCCGGAATTCACCGAACGCGGTCTCGGACAAGCGCTTTTAAAAGACACGCCCAAACTGGCGGAAATGATTCAAAAAATCAAAGAAACCGGCGTTGTTTTATCCGTCAAATTCAGAACAAACGTTGTCAATCCCGGAATGGCCGCCGAGTTTTTTGACGCCGCCGGCGTTGACATCATACACGCCGACGCGATGATTGAAGGAAAAGGATCGGACCTGGAAGCGATTATGGAAATCCGCAATGCCACCCGAAAGCTTTTGATTGCCAACAATTCCGTGGATGATTTTGACGCTGCTTTAGACTTCTTTTCAAGCGGCGCGGACATGGTTTCTGCCGCTCGGGCCGCGGCCGACGATCCGGAATTCATTCCGCATCTGGTTCAAAAAATCAGCGATTATCAGCAGGAAACCGGATGGTACAACGCGCCCAAGCACATCTGCAAACGCGGCGACAACCGCGGACTTGCTTTCTGCTGCCCGCCCGTCAAATACTGCAGTTTATTGAAGAAAATCGAAAGTGTCGGATTCACTCCCGAGGAATTCATTCAATTAAAACAGGAATCCGTCAGAGGAACACCGCTTGAAGGCGGCAAAGACACGTGTTTCGGAAGTCTTGTTTGGTGCTGCAAAGGCACAAAACCCTGTTTCTATCGTGACGGAACGCTTTCTCAGCTCGGCATTTCAATGGAAGAATACATGACAATGAAAAAAGAGCTGTCGGAGAAAATTCTCCGCGTGATTGACGAGAAAAAAGCGGCATCTTCGAACTGACCTTTCAAACTGACTTTTCGAACTGAAATTTCGGATTGACTTTTCGAATTGACTTTTCAAACTGAAATTCCGAACTGAAATTCCGAACTGAAATTCCGAATTGACTTTTCGATTGACTTTTCAAATTGAAATTTCGAATTGACTTTTCGATTGACTTTTCGAATTGAAATTTAAATCGTAATTAAATCGTAAATTAAATCGTCATATCAAAATTGAACCTTGAACCGGTGAAACCGGTTAAACAGCTGAAGGCGAAAAAATGATTCATATCCCGACGGAAGAGAAAATTGCGGCAAACGCTTCGCTTGCAATGGTTTTAGAGGCGGCTTCCTACCCGAAACCCGGAAACGTTCACAGGCTTCGGGATTTCAAAGACACTTCTTTGGAACATTTTTTAGCGTCGGCTGTCTCAACGCAATCTGTTTTTGAAAAAAGCGCCTTCCGATATCCGGGTGAAGAAACACCGGCGTTCGGCCCGTTGTTTTATGAAGCGGTCATTCGAAGCGGATCAAACAGAAACGGCGGAAATACGCATTTCGGAACGTTTACGCTTCTTCTGCCTCTGACCGCCGCAGCGGGTTTTGTGTTAAAAGAAATCGGAACGGATGAAAATGAAGCCAAAATCGGCAAACGGATTGTCCAAAAAGCTTCCGAAATCTGCCGGTCAACAACGCCCGACGATGCGGTTTGTTTTTACAAAGCTTTTGAAACGCTTTCCATTCCGGTTCAAAAGCCGGAAAAGGGCAGAAAGGATTATGATTTGGATCTGACAAATCCGGCAGCGATTGAAAAAATCCGGCTGGAAGAAATCCCGCTGTTTGACATCATGGCGATGGGCGCTGCCAGAGACATGGTTGCCGCCGAATGGGTAAACGGATTTGAAAAGTCATTGCTGTTTGCCGAAAAATTAAGGAAAAACAAAGACCGGTTTGAAGCGCATCCCGAAAAATGTTTTAAAAGCGTTATTAACAGCGCCGTCGTTTACACTTTCCTGGAATTTTTGGCACGGTATCCCGATACGTTCATTGTCACAAAATACGATGAGAAAAAAGCGCGGAAGGTTCAAAAAGAAGCCGCGGAAATATTAAAAAAGTCGAAGAAATCTGATTTAAAAAAGATTATTCCCGATATTCAAAAATTGGACGACAAGCTTTGGAAAAATAAAATCAATCCCGGATCGCTGGCGGATATTGCCGCGGCCGGCATTTTTATTGCCTTATCGGAAGGATTGATAATTTAAATTTAAACAGGTTTAAATGAATTTAAAATATTGAAAAAAATTTAAAACGTGAATGGAAACAGAATCAGAGCGGTGAAACTGATGGCGATGGAAGAGACGGCTGAAAATTTAAAGCAGATGGAAAAATTCGGCATATCGGAAGGCATTTCGGAATTGATTCTGACGACGAACAACGCGAACAACGGCAAAGACTGCCGCCGGCCGGCAAACGCCGCCCCGATCGGAATCACATGGAAAAACAACAGGATGTTTCTTCATTTGTTCAAAGGTTCTTCCACTTACGAAAATTTGATGCGGGAAGATTTTTTTGCCGTCAACATGACGGACGACGCTTTTTTGTATGCTCAGTCAACTTTTTATGATTTGGAAGCGGAAGAATTCGACACCGTCCTTCACATTGCCGACACCGGAAGCAATCAAACTCCGACTTCCGTTTCGATTCCGGTCTTAAAGAATGCCGACCGTTTCATTTTGTTCAAATGCGTAAACCGGACGGAAGCAGCCGAATCTGTCATCATCGACATCGTTCCGATTGAATTTTTTATCCTCTCCGAAAAAGAAGGATTCGTATTCAACCGCGGCTTTCATTCGGTCATTGAAACCTGCATTCATTTAACGCGCTATGAATTGACAAGAGATCCGATTTACATCGAATACATCCGCCACCACCAAAGAATCATTCAAAGATGCGGCCGAAAAAGAGACAAAAAAGGTTTTGCCGTCGTCAGAAAAAGATTGACGGAACTTGAAATTGCCGACCGGATTGAATGAATAAAACAGCAAACAAAACCGACAGTCGGATTTTGCTTATTTTCAAAAAGCAGACAGCTCGCGCGCGAGACAGCGGCGGCGATGACGGCGGCGGCAAACGACTGCAAATCTGCAACTGTATTTACGGAAACGGTAAGGTGACGGCGGCAAACGGAAACTGTAGGTAATCTGTGCCCACGCTCGCGCAGCGAGCGGATGTTCTAAAAAAAGGCAGATGCATATGGAACGCAATGACACGGCAGCGCCAATGCCGACCAATGCAATACTGCGGCCAACAAAAATGCGAGCTCAAATAAAACGAAACCAAGAGAAAGCGGAATCAAGAGAAAGTGGAATCAAGAGAAAATGGAATCAAGATAAAACGAAATCAAAAAAGAAAATCAAAACGAAAAATAAATGAAAAAATAAACAAAATGAAAAAATAAACAAAATGAAAAAATAAACAAAATGAAAAAATAAACAAAATGAAAAAATAAACAAAATGAAAAAATAAATGAAAAATAAATGAAAAATAAATGAAAATCCGCTTACAAGCGGATGTATTCGCCGGCATCGCCGAGTTCTTCTTCAATTCTGAGCAGCTGGTTGTATTTTGCCGTTCTTTCGCCGCGCGCCGGAGCGCCTGTTTTAATCATGTCCGCGCCGAGGGCGACGGCCAAATCGGAAATGGTTGTGTCTTCCGTTTCGGCGGATCTGTGGCTGACAAAAAGGGAGAAACCGTTTCTTGTGGCCAGCGTTGCCGCGTCAATGGCTTCGGAAAGGGATCCGATTTGATTGACCTTTAAAAGCAATCCGCTTGCCGCGTTTTCGGCAATTCCTTTGGCAATTCTTTCGGGGTTTGTGACAAACAAATCGTCGCCGACAATGATTGTTTCCCAAAGTTCGCCGGTCAGGTTTTCAAAGTCGCTGAACGAATCTTCATAGAACGGGTCTTCGATGGACAAAATCGGGTAGCTGTTCACCAAATCAACATAATAGGCGGTCAATTCTTCGGCCGTCATCGCTTCTCCGTCAACGTTATAATTTTCGCCGTCAAAGAATTCGGAAGCCGCCGCGTCCAAACCGATTTTCACTTCTTCATCGGAATAGCCGGCGCGGTCGATTGCAATCATTAACGCGTCAAGCGCTTCGGTTGTTTTCTCCATTTTCGGAGCGTACCCGCCTTCGTAACCGACATTGGTTGAAGAAGCGCCGTAAGATTCGGTCAAATAATTGCCGAGCGCGTGATAAACTTCAGCGCCCATCTGAACGGCTTCGGAAAAAGATTCCGCGCCGACGGGCTGAATCATAAATTCCTGGATGGCCAAGTCGTTGCCGGCGTGTTTGCCGCCGTTGAGCACATTCATTGTGGGAACGGGCAATGTAAAAGAGTTCGAACCGCCGAGATAGCGGTAAAGCGGGAGTTTGGACTCGTTGGCAGCCGCCTTTGCCGCGGCCATAGAAACGCCCAAAATCGCGTTTGCCCCGAGAACCGCTTTGTTTTCGGTGCCGTCCATTTCAATCATCGTCATGTCAATTTCGCGCTGCATTCTGCAGTCGTAGCCGACCAAAACTTCGGCGATCTTTGAAACATTTTCAACCGCCTTTAAGACACCTTTGCCGTTGTAGCGGCGGACATCCCCGTCGCGGAGTTCCAGCGCTTCATGCGTTCCGGTCGACGCCCCGGACGGAACACTGGCGCGTCCAAAACCGTTTGCCGTAATAACGTCAACTTCAACAGTCGGATTGCCGCGCGAATCCAAAATTTCACGCGCTTTGATACTGCGGATTAAAAAGCGATCGGAATCATTGTAGCCTAAAATACTCATAATTATCACACAAAAAATGGATCTGATTTTTTAATTATTTAATGAAAAATCGATTTGATTTAGAAAAGACAGTTAATCTATAAATCTGTTGTTTCAAGTCCGAGATTTTTGAAAAATGTTCGGCGCTGCTTTTAGAGATTTTTTAAAACCCGGGGAGCGTTTTTGAGTGTTTTTAAAAAACGAGGGAATGTTTTTGATTGTTAAAAAAACAGGGACGTTTTTGAGTGTTTTTAAAAAACGAGGGAATGTTTTTGATTGTTAAAAAAACAGGGACGTTTTTGATTATTTTTAAGATTGTGCGGCTCGCGCGCGGACGGCGGCAGCGGCAGCAACAGTGGCGGCAGCAGACAGGCCTGCAAGTCGGCAACTGTATTGACGGAATCGGTAAGGTAGCTGTGCCAAACGGAACCGGTAAGGTAGCCGTGCCAAACGGAATCGGTAAGGTAGCTGTGCCAAACGGAACCGGTAAGGTAGCCGTGTCCACGCTCGCGTAGCGAGCGGATGTGATAAGAATGAGATGATGCACATGGAAACGCATCTCTCTGTGCAGACAGCAGCGGCAGTACACATAGATGAAGCAGTGCACTTTAAAAAAGACTGTTTTTCGTTTTAATTGAAAATCATTTGAATCATCTCCAATCTTCATTTTGTTCGCTTCGCTCACAAAATTCAGATTGGAGGTGGTTGCCTCCGCTTTTCTTTAATTTTAAACCTGAAACATCGTTTTTTGTTAATATTAAAGAAAAATGAACCGCGTTTTTTGTATGATTTTCCTGCGGTTCTTTTTTTCATGGTTTTATCGCGGGTTCAGGTTTGAAAAATTATGAAAAACGATGTTTTCTTTTGAACAAGAAAAACAAAAGCGGAAAAACAAAAATAAAAATTCATAAATGAAAATACAAAAAAATAAAAACTCAAAAAAAATAAATGAAAATCACTATCAGTAAATCAAAGTCCAATCCAGCTTGTTGTCTTCTTCGTCATAAAGATAAACTTCCATACTGCCCTGATCCTTTTCTTCGCCGAGCGGTTTTGCGCCGATGAACAAAACATCGCCGACTTCAATCGGAATGTCAGCCGGCACTTTTCCGAAATACACGCGGCCTTTGGAAAACGGTTCTTCAACCGTGATTCCCTGATAAGTCATTGTTTTAATCACATTGACGACCAGACAGTCAAACCGGTCGGTTTCAAAAATCTCAATTTCAGCATCCATCATTTTTCCCTTCTTAATTTTTTGAAGATTCGGATAAAATATTTAGAAAATTTAAACTAAACCTTAAAATGAATTCAGGATAAAAAGAATAACGGTTCGGTTAAAAAACCGAACGTCAAATGAATATAATCAACATAATGAACATAAAGATGAATATAAAAATAAACATAATGAAAACAAACAGCCAAAACAGCCGTCATGATCCGAAAATCATGCGTAAAACTGCTGGCAGTCGTCTCTCATTCCATTTCTCTTTAATTCCGAAAGCGCCTGTTCAAAGTATTCCGCTTTCACAAACTTTTCATCTTCAATAATGGCGCGGTGCAATGCCGTTTTCAGCACTTTTTGAACCAAATCTCTGCCGGAAAAGCCGACGGCTTCTTTTGCAAAACGCTTCACATTGAAAGCGGGGTCTGCGGGCAGCGGGAACGTTCTCAAATTCGCGTCCAAAATAAGCTCCGTTTCTTCGGCGTTCGGGAGCACGAATCCGATTTCTTCTTCGAAACGGCTTCTGACCGCGGAATCCAAAGACTGAATTCTGTTGGTCGAACCGATCGTACACACGCCTTTGCGCTCGGACAGGCCGTCCATTTCCGTAATCAAAGCGTTCACGATTTCAACAACATCGCCGCGGAGTTCCTGATATTTGCGGTCAAGGGCAATCGCGTCAATCTCATCGATGAAAATGATGCACGGCGCCATGTCTTCGGCACGCTCGTACAAATCATGAATCTGGCGCGCGCCTTCGCCGACGAACTCGCCGATGAGCTGCGTCGCTTTCACAGGGATGAGCGGCACGTCCGCTTTGCAGGCGAGCGCTTTTGCAAGCATCGTTTTGCCCGTTCCGGACGGCCCGTGGAACAAAACATTTCTCGGCGCCCATTTGCCGAACGCATCGGGATTTCCCAAATAACGCTCAATTAAACGGCATTTCTTTTTCGCCGCATCCTGGCCGATGATGTCGTCAAACAAAATGCACGTTTCGGGTTTGTTTTCAACAAATTCCGGTTTGACGTTTGACGGCGCAATCAGAATCTTTGTCTCGGGGCCGATTGCAAGATATTTAGAAATAATTGAAACAGTCTGTTGTTTCGAATTTAACTCCAATTCGATTCCAAAATCTTTCGGAATGACAGATTCCTTATTCTGTTTCCGGTTTTTCTTTTGTTTGGTTTCAAAATCTTTAGGAGCAGCAGTTTCGGCCCGATTTTGCTTTTTCTTTGATTTAATTCCCAAATCATCATCCATAGAAACAGCAGATTCATTCCGATTCTGCTTTTTCTTTGATTTAATTCCCAAATCATCATCTTTAGAAACAACAGAAGATTTTTCCGGATTATAATTATTCTTTAGTTTCGTTTCAAAACTTTCCGGCTCTACCGAAATCACGCGGTAAGCAAATCCTTTGAACAATTCGCGGTCAAAAAGATACATGCCCGCTGCGACTTCCCATCCTTCCCACTGGTCGCGGATGTATGCTTCAAACAAATCCGTGTCCTCAATGAACGGATCGTCGTCAATCAAACCAATGAGAGGATAACCTGCCGGTTTTAAAACAACCTCGCGGGCGAATTCCGTGCCCGACCCTTCAAAAGAGGGATTTTCATCAAAATTCTTCTTTGAATTTGACCGTTGAGAGGCGCGCATCTTGTATCAACTCATTTTTATTCAATTATTATGCAAACATTATGCAAACGATATATCAGCATTTTCAAAATACCGGCAAAACCGGAAAAAGACAGACAAACGGCAGATAACCGCCGCATTCCGTTACGGGATTATTACTTCATTTTCATATTAAAATTCACTGCAATACGGTTATATATCTAAAAACTGCGGTTTTAAAAATTTGAAATTCATTTAAAATCGTTTATAAAATTATTTAAATTCATTCATTATTCATTAATGCATTCATTTTAAATTCATTCGTTTGAAATTCATTTATTTGAGATTCATTCGTTTGAAATTCATTTATTTGAGATTCATTTAATTGAAATTCATTTATTTGAAATTTATTTATTTGAAATTCATTTATTTGAGATTCATTTAATTGAAATTCATTTATTTGAGATTCATTTAATTGAAATTCATTTATTTGAAATTTATTTATTTGAAATTCATTTATTTGAAATTCATTTATTTGAGATTCATTTATTTGAGATTCATTTATTTGAGATTCATTTATTTGAAATTCATTTATTTGAAATTTATAAAGAATATATAAAGAATTTATTTTACGCTCATTTTAAAGCATTCATTTTTATTATATCCGAAAGTATAACAAGTTAGATCTGCACCCGTCAGCTCGAAATGACCTGAGAAGCAGAAATGGAGAGCAAACATGAAAAAAATGGGCAAAAATACACGAATCATTGTCAGTTTAATACTGACAGCCGTCGTCGGGATTCTTGATTTTTATTTCACGCTGCCGGCGCTGAATATTCACTCGACGGATTTGTATTTCTTTTTAATTACGATTGTGATCGTATATTTCGCAATTTACACACTGCTCGGCATGAGCAATATGAACGTAAAGCGCACCGTTGACGAAAACGGCCGCATTGTTTTTACAACCGAAACGGATGACGACGAATACACAAATGTCGAACAAGATCCGTATCTGGCTAAAAAGAAGAAAAACGAACAGAGACTGCCGTTGTACATTGCAGGCGCTCTGTTTGCAATCGTCGTTCTCGGAACACTCATTTCGAGCCCGATCTTTTACGCCGACTCGTACACCAAATTGATTGACATCGAAACCGGCGATTTCGAAGAAGACATCTATGAAATTTCATTCGACCAGATTCCCTGGCTGGACAGAGCATCCGCCCAGCGTCTCGGCGACAGGAAAATGGGTGAGCTGGCAGACATGGTGTCGCAGTTTGAAGTCGCGACGGATTACACGCAAATCAATTACAAAGGACGGCCTGTTCGTGTCACGCCTTTGCTTTACGGCGACTTCTTCAAATGGTTTAACAATTTCGGGGAAGGTCTTCCCGGATACATTACGGTTGACATGGTGACGCAGGAAACGCAGGTTGTCAGAATGGGTGAAGGCAACGGCATCAAATACTCTCAATCAGAGCTGTTTTTCAGAAACATTGACCGTTACATTCGTTTCAACTATCCGACTTATATCTTCGAAAGGCCTGTCATGGAAATTGATGAAAGCGGACATCCCTATTGGATTTGCCCGCAAGTCGTCAAAAGAATCAGCCTTTTCGGCGGCGCCGATATTGAAGGAATCGTCATGGTGGATGCTGTCACAGGCGAACATGCTTATTACGCTCCCGAAGAAATTCCGGAATGGGTGGACAACGTTTACCGCGCCGAACTTTTGATTCAGCAGTACGATTACTACGGTGCCTACGGCAGCGGTTTTCTCAACTCGATTTTCGGCCAGCGCGGCGTTACGATGACAACCGACGGCTACAACTATCTGGCGATGAACGATGACGTTTACATGTATACCGGCATCACTTCTGTCGGCGATGATGAATCCAATGTCGGTTTTGTCTGGATCAACCAGCGCACGAAAGATTCCAAATACTATCAGATTGCAGGCGCTCACGAATATTCTGCAATGAAATCGGCAGAAGGCGCGCTTCAGCATTTGAACTATGTCGCCACATTCCCGCTGCTTTTAAACATTCACGGTGAGCCGACTTACTTTATGGCAATGAAAGACTATTCGAATCTTGTCAAACAATATGCGATGGTCAATGTGCAGCAATATACCACCGTCGGTACCGGAACAACGCTTAAGCAGTGTGAAGATGACTACATCAGCATGCTGAATTCATCCGGCATTTCTGTCCCCTCGGAAGAAACAAAACTCATCGGAACTGTGGAAGATATCCGAATTGCTGTTATCGACGGCAACTCGCATTATTACCTGAAACTTTCCGGCGATTCAGTTTACTATGTGATGTCGGCAGGATTAGATCCGCGCGTTGTTTTAATTAACGTCGGCGATCGTGTTGAATTGTCATACCTGGATACGGAAACAGGAATCAAAATCGTTCAGTCGTTTGAATGGATGACGTAAAAACAGTTAAAACACAAACATAACCGTCAGCGGTTATGTTTTCATTTTCTTTTTTTGTTTTCTTTTTTTCATTTAGTTTCAACATGAAAAATGAATGAAAAATAAAAACTCATATCCGGTTTTTGATTTCGTTTTTAAAATTTGCCCGGCTCGCGCGCGAACGGCCGCAGCTGTATGAAACAAAACATTCCCGTCATTTATTCTGTTTTATTTCTGCTGTTCTTCATCCATTTCAGCCGCGCTTTTTCCGACGGGGCTGAAAACCAAACGAATGCCGCTGTTTTGGATATATTCGCGGATGCGCTTCACGGTGTGGGAAACCATTCCTTCGCTTGTCAGAATTAAACATCGGCTTCCGGTGATTGCATTTAGGAGGGATTTGTCAATCACGCCGGAATTGCACACCACGTCGATGCCATTGCTCTCCGCCGTGTCTTTGCTTTTTTTGCCCATCGCGCCGATGAAATCAATGTCGTATTCGTCAATGATTTTGTCAAATTCGGCTCTGTCAAAGCTGTCCATGTCGTAAACGTAAATCGCCCCGGGTTTGAGAACGCGGCGCTTGAGCTCGACAACGGCGGTCCCGTCATCGTTGCGGAATAAAACGCGGGAATTCACGGCTTCATAGAGCCCTTCCTGCGTGAAATCGCCGAACAGAACGCCCAGATTGACGCATTCGCCGACTTTGATTTCCGGATTGATTTCAACGCGCATCAAATCAATGGAACGGAGCGTTTGAACAAGCTCGGGAATGTCTTTGGGCTGCTCGTTTCCGGTTGCCAGCCACCTCTTTTCCAGTTCCTTGTAGACGTCAAAAATGAACGGGCTTTTCAGAGACGAATTGCGGACTTGTTCTTCTTTTGAAAAAACAGTTCCCGGAGTTCCTTCGTCAACCAGCCGGCTGTCCGCTAAAAGATACACATAATCCGACCATTTGTACGCCAAATCGACATCATGCGTTGAAATGATGATTGTTTTGCCGAGATCGTTCAGTTCGTTTAAAATGTCTAAAATTTCATCGGCGCCGACCGGATCCAAATTGGAAAGCGGTTCGTCCAAAATAATGATGTCCGGATCCATTGCGAGAACGCCGGCGATGGCGACGCGCTTCTTCTGCCCGCCGCTGAGGTGGTGCGGCGGCTTGTCTTTGATGGCCTGAAGACCGAAGTGGTCCAGCATTTTGCCGACGATGCCGTCGACTTCTTCTTTGGAATAGCCGAGATTCAGCGGCCCGAATCCGATGTCCTGGTAAACCGTCGGGGCAAAGAGCTGGTCGTCGGAATTTTGAAAAACGATGCCGACTTTTTTGCGGAGTTCGCGCAGGCCGGACGAGGAATAATTCACTTCTTTGCCGTCAAGCAGAACCTTGCCGCTTTTGGGTTTCAGTGTGCCGTTGAGCAGCAGGAACAAAGTTGATTTTCCGGAGCCGTTTTTGCCGACGAAAGAGACTTTTTTTCCTTCGGGAATTGAAATCGAAACGTCGTCAATCGCTTTTGTTCCGTCGGGATAGCTGAACTCTAAGTTTTTTGTTTCTAAAATCATAATACGACTCCGAATCGTTCAGAAGAATTAATCAAGAATTAATCAAATGAATCAAAAATCAATCAAAAGAATTGGTAACCTCTTGTGTAAATGTAAACGGCCGCAACGGACACAATGAAGACGAGCGCCGTTAAAACATCCGCAAACATAATTTTGTATTCGGCATTGTAATAAGGCAATTTGCCGTCGTAGCATCTTGAATTCATGGACAGGTAAAGGCGGTCGCCCTGCTCAATCGTTTGAACAAAAAGACTGCCGACCAAAAGTCCGGCGGAATGAATGCTTGTTTTAAAATTGCGGTAGCCGAAACGCATGGTTTGGGCGGACTGAATGTTTAAGAGCAGCGCCAAAAAAACGAAAATGTAGCGGTAAATCAGCATGACAAGTTCCATGAAAACGTCCAGGAATGAAAAGCGTTTGAAATAAGAAAACAATTCAAGCATCGGCGTTGTCATGGACAGGAAAAACAAACAGGCCAAACCGTTTGCGGAGCGGGCGAAAACTAATAGCGCTAAGTTCGCGCTTCCCGTTGTGACGGAAATTATCCATCCGAAAAGATTGACGGACCACAGTGTTTCGCCGCCGTCGCCGTATGCGAAGAATGCTAAAATAAATGCGCTGACAACGGCAAATCCGAGAACGGATAAGAATAATTTGAAATACATTTTGACCGGAATTTTTCCGAAAATCAGAGTGGCCGCAATCATACAGACGGCAATGAACAAAGGCAAAATCGGCGATGCCGAAAATAAACCCGCAAGCAGCCCGATAAACACCAGCACCACTTTCAGCGTCGTATTTTTGTATCTCAGCGGGCTGAGAAGAGCAATATCGTCCAATGTTCTCATTGTTTATCCACTCAAATAACTCAACAATCTGTTTTTAGTCAATTCAATTGGAATTATTATGAAAAACGTGATTATTAAAGCTTACGGGCATTTTTTTAAAAATCAATTTAAATTAATATGAACCTTCAGATTTGTAACACCGATAAACAGACAATATTGAAGATATTGAAAAAAATCGGAAATGAAAAAAAAGTTTGAATTTGCTGTTGCTGCGATTTGTTTTTTGTTTGCCGCCGTCATCGCCGGATTTGTGTTTGCTGTCGTCGCCGCCGGATTTGTGTTTGCGCCTCCCTCTTCATCTTTTTAGTGCAGCCGTTCGTTTCGCGAACGTGGTGCTGCTGCCTTACTGTTTCCGTTTGCCGCTGCCGGCAACTGCCAACAGCTGCCGCGGCAGCACCCGCCGCCGCGCACGCCGCGCGTGAGCCGTGCCAATTCTAAAAATTAAATGAAAAATGAACCAAATTTTTCAAAAATTAAACGAAAAACGAGAACCAAATTTTTCAAAAATTAAACGAAAAACGAACCGAATTTTTCAAAAATTAAACGAAAAACGAACCGAATTTTTCAAAAATTAAACGAAAAACGAACCGAATTTTTCAAAAATTAAACGAAAAACGAACCGAATTTTTCAAAAATTAAATAAAAACAGATAGCGTTTACACAAAAAAACAAATGAAAATATTTTAAAGCAAAAAAGTAAAAATTATAAAAAAATCGAGATTTAAAACCAAAAAATAAGAAAAGAAAAAGATAAAGAAAAGCTTAAATTTTAAATTTAAGCGTTTCCTGTTTGTTTTTTACATTTGCTCATGGCGTAATAATAGCCGAAGAACAAGCCGATAATGAGTGCGCCGATGGCTCCCTGAAGACAGAAGAGCAAGCTTTCGGTTTCGCCTCCCGGCGGTTCCCAAAGCGGTTCTGCAATCGGTTCATAGTCGGGGTTTAATTCGTAAATCAAATCTTCAGCCGCACCGTCGGCGCCGCCGAATTCCGAGTCGGAAATCGTTGTCACATAGACAAAGAAGGCGGCAAAGATGACGAGGGCGATTACTAAAAGATATTCAACTTTAAATTTCATTTTTGGCACCTCATTCGTTCATTTTAGCAACTTGCTTTTCTGTGAGTGTTCCGCTGCTGATGAAGAACTCTCCCTTGACTTTCGCGATGAATTTCACGGCGACGACAATGATCAAACCTTCCAGAACTGCGAGCGGAATCTGCGTCAATGCGAAAATTCCGAGGAATTCGGGGAGTGTCTCAAGACCGAATGCAAGCGCCAATTGGAACGAAGTCATGATATAAGTTGCCAAGTCCGCAATGAATGCGGCCAGGAAAATCGTGATGTAAATGTTGAAGTTTGTTTTCTGAAGCGCCTTGTAAACGAGCCATGCCAGAAGCGGGCCGAAGAATCCCATTGAGAAACAGTTGGCGCCAAGCGTTGTTAACCCGCCGTGGGCAAGCAAAAGCGCCTGGAAAAGCAAAACGATTGCGGACATAACAGCTGTAATTGCCGGGCCGAATGTGATTGCGGACAAGCCCGTTCCGGTCGGATGGGACGATGACATCGCAATCGGCGACGGAATTTTTAAGCTGGACAAAACAAAGATAAAAGCGCCGGAAACGGCCAAAAGCGGTAAGACTTCTCTGTTTTTACGGACAACTTTGTTGAGCTGAATGATACCTGCAATCAAAACAATGATTGTCAGTCCCCACCAAAATAAAGCCCATTCCCAGGGAAGCGCACCTTCCATAATGTGCATACTATGATAACTCCTTTTAATTTACGAACGTGTAAATATTGCAAACATTGCAGACAATTCTGCCGTAAAATAATTAACCGAAATCAAATTTATTTAACAAAACGTGCTTATGCAAACGATTTTTAAAAATAAATTGATAAATCGGACTGAAAGCACTTGCATAATATGCAATTGATTGAATATAAACACGGCAGATTCGGGTGAGATGTGTAATCTTTTTAGATTACATTTCATCACTGTAAATTTTCGAAGAATGTTTCAGGCGGTTTTCATTTTGTAAAAACGAACGCAATAAATTCGGTTTTTTCATAAAAAATATTTTCATTCGAATTAAAACAAGAATGCGGACAAATTTACTTGACAAAGACTTAAAATTAAAGGCGGATTCCGAAATTTAAGGAAAAGCTATAAAACAAATTAAGAGGATTATAATTCTCAAAATAAGGACAAAAACCGAACAAAAAATAACTCAAAAAAGAATTCAAAAAAGACGGAGCAAATGAAGATTATGCCTGAACTCATCGGCGTTACGGGGGGGCCGACGAAGCCTGAAATCATTGCGGTTTCCCTTTTTAAATTGGACATTCGGGACGGAGACGTTTTTGCAGACGTCGGCTGCGGTACCGGATTGATTTCCATTGAAGCCACCCGGCTTGCGAAAAATCTGAAAATTTATGCAATGGATGCGCGCGCTGCGGCTGTTGACGCGGCCACGCAGAATTTTAAAAATTTCGGGATTGAAAATACTGAAGTGATTCTCGGTGAATCATCCGCCGTTATTTCAAACTTGGAAAAAGTCGACTGCGCCTTTGTCGGCGGTACGAAAAACATCACGGCCGTTTTGGATGCTTTAATCGAAAAAGGGGCTCGTTCCATTATCGTGAACGCCGTCCGCATTGAAACCGTTGTCCGCGTGATTGAACACATGAAAATGCGCGGCGTGTTTGACGAAGCGGTTCACATTATCGCATCCCGCGGCGAAGAACTGACGGGCGAGACAATGTTTAAGCCGGAAAACCCGGTTTTTATTATGTCGGCGAAGCAAAAAGAATGATTTGATGACGTTTTTGATAAAAATCACAAATTTATGAAACATATCATGAAACTTATTAATGAAATTATTATGAAATTGCTGTGAAAATGTTATGAAATTCATCATAAGGTTTTATTACGATTTATTACATTTACTCTCTATTTACTCTAATCAATTGTTTGGTAATTATTACATTTGAATGACGCAAAAAAGGTTTGCTCAAGAGGATTACACATGTTGTACGGTATCGGATTAGGTCCGGGAGATCCGGAATTATTAACGCTGAAAGCAGTCAGAATCTTAAAAGAAAGCATTAAAGTCTTCGTTCCCGGCGAAATGGCCGCCGAATTGATTCGTCCGTATGTCACGGAAGAGCCCGAAGTTTTGGATTTTCCGATGATTCATGACGAACAGAAACTCAAAGAAATCTGGACGGAAAATGCCCAAAACGTGGCCGAATACGCCCGCAAAGGCGATGTCGCTTTCTGTTTGATCGGCGATCCGAACTTTTTCTCAACGTTTACGCACATGAAAAAAGTCATGGCGGAAGTTGCGCCGGATGTTGAAGTTGACACTGTTCCCGGAATCAGTTCCATCACATCGTGCGCGGCGCGCATGGGCGTTGCGGTTGAAACTTCTTTTGAAGTTCATGACGGTGTTTCCGACATCAATTATTTGATTCATTTAAAAGCCCGCCACCCGCAGGACATTATCAAACGCTTTGAAAAGGAAGGCTATAACGAATTTATCTTCGCCGAGCGTTTGTTCTCCGACCGCGAAGTCATTATCAAAGGCAAAGAAAACATTCCCGAAGAAGGCAATTATTTCAGCATCGTTTACGGGAAGAAGAATTAAGACAGAGCAAGAGATAAGCGAAACGAAAAGGCGAATGAGAGACTGAACGAGAGAACGAAAGAACGAACGAAAGAAAATGTCGGAGAATTAAAATGAGTGAGAAGAAAATTTATATCGTCGGCGCAGGCCCCGGAGATGAGAAACTCATCACGGTCAAAGGAAAAGAACTCCTTGAGCAAGCCGATTTGGTCATTTACGCCGGATCTTTGGTGAACCCGAAAGTGCTGGAATACACGAAGGGCGAATGCATTGACAGTTACGGTTTAACGCTGGATGAGACAACGCAGCTGACGGTGGATGCCGTCAATGCCGGCAAATTTGTCGTGCGTCTGCACAGCGGCGACCCCGCGCTTTACGGCTCCATTGTCGAGCAGACGGAAGAGCTGAAGAAATTCGGCATCACCGCCGAGCGCGTTCCGGGCGTCTCCTCCGTGTTTGCGGTGGCGGCCGCGCTTGAGACGCAGTTTACGCTCAACAATGTCTCAGACTCGCTGATTATTACAAGACCTGCCGGCACAACGCTTGAACAGGATCAGATTCCGGAATTCTCGGAAATGGGCTGCACGATGGCAATCTTTTTGGGAACGCAGAAGATTGAAGAAATCATGGAAAAAGTCAGATGTCCGAGAGACACGCCTGTCGCCGTTGTTTTCCATGCGTCCTGGCCGAATCAGGAAGTCATCCGCGGAACGGTTGACGACATTGCTCAAAAAGTGAAAGAAGCCGGCATTAAAAGATCGGCGATGATTATCATCGGCGACGTGGTTGACCCGAAAAATTACGCCAAATCTTATCTTTACGGCGTGAAGCAGGGTCCGCTGGACTGAGTCCTTTGTAATTGAATCATTGATAAATTGATTGACGGATAAAGCATTGACATTTTTTGAATGTCATAATAAATCAAAATAAATCAAAAAATAAATCAAAATCGAGATTGAAAATGGATTTGAAAATTGCCGTTGTCACGTTTGAGCGGAATATGGATGCTGCTCAAAAGCTGGCCGACCATTTGAACGGGGAGGTCGTTCTTTATGAGAAAGGGATTTTCAAAGATATTTTTTCAAAATTTAATGCTGTTGTCGCGGTTTTTGCAAGCGGAATTGCAATCCGTGAAATTGCGCCTTACTTGGGAAGCAAATGGGAAGATCCGGCGCTGATCGTTGTGGATTCCGGCCTGAATTTCGCAATTCCCGTTCTCGGCGGCCATCACGGCGGCAATGAAGTTGCCCGGCGGATTGCCGAGCTCGGCGCGGTTCCCGTCATTACGACCGCAACGGAAGTTCATCAAAAACCGTCGGTTGAAGGCATCGCCGAAAAACTCGGCTGCGACGTTCGAAACCGCAAGTCAACGATTGAGGTGAATTGCGCGCTTTTGGACCAAGAAGTTGAAGTTCTGGAAGTGAAAGGCCCGAAAATTATTGTCGTCGATGAGGACGTTTCCGTTTTGGTGAAACGAAAAGACCAAACGACGGCGACTTTAGATGAGATTGATTCAATAAAAGATCAATAATATCAATAATATCAATAATCAACAATGTCAGCAGCAGTCATATACAGTCATATCAATCTTAAATTATCAAATTTAAAATTATCAATCTTAAATTATCAAATTCAAAATTATCAAATTCAAAATTATCAAATCATCAACAAATCAAAACGTCAAAATTGTGTGTGATAAAATGATTGTCGGAATCGGCGCCCGCCGCGGTGTAACAAAGCAGGAAGTGATTGACGCTGTTTCTGTTTGTCTTTCCGATTTGAATTTGTCTCTTGCCGATGTTGATTCGTTTGCGTCCTCTGTTTTGAAAGCGGACGAAGCGGGTTTAATTGAAGCGGTGGCGGAACTTGGAAAAAGTATTCAATTTTTGCCCGACGATGTTTTGAATGAAACGGTTCCCGAATCGGAATCGCAGGCGGAGCGCTTCGGCCTCAAAGGGGTTGCCGAACCGGCCGCATTAGCTTTATCTATTCATAAAAAATTAATTTCAAAGAAAAAAGTTTACGGGAGAGTTACAATTGCCGTCGCAGAGTGAAAAGAAAGGAAAGTTATACATTGTCGGAATCGGTCCGGGATCGGTCGAACAGCTGACAGTGCATGCCAGAGACGTTATTTTAAACGCTGATTATGTTCTCGGAAATGATACTTATTTGGATCAAATCGAAGAATTGCTGACAACGCAGAACATTTACCGCAGCAGCATGGGCAAAGAAGTGGACCGCGCCAAAGAAGCGGTGAAACTTGCCGAAAACAATGTCGCTGTTATGGTCAGCGGCGGTGACGCCAACGTTTACGGCATGGCCGGCATCGTGATTGAAGTTGCCGAAAGCAACAATCTGGATGTCGAGATCGAAGTCGTTCCGGGCGTCACGGCGATGCTTGCTTCCGCCAGCGTTCTCGGCGCGCCGGTTGTCGTGGATGCGGCAACGGTCAGCTTAAGCGACTTGCTCACGCCTTGGGAAGTCATTGAAAAGAGACTCTCAGCCGCGGCTGACGCGGGATTCATCATTTCGCTTTACAACCCGAAAAGCCGCCAAAGAACTTCTAACTTTGAGCGCGCGATTGAAATCATCCGCAAATTTAGAGAAGATTCCGTCCCGGTCGGTCTTGTGAAGAACGCGCTTCGCGGCGACGAACAGGAATACATCGTGACGACGCTCGGCGAAGTTTTGGAATACAACGACTGGGTGGACATGAGAACGGCGATTGTCATCTGCAACAGCGATTCGCGCATTTGGAACAGCCCGAACGGTGATAAAATTATCACGCCGCGCGGTTATCACAGGAAATATGAATATTAATTTCTGAAATATTTTTATTATCAAATAAGGGGAAAAACATGACAGACACAAACAAAAATTACGGCACCTTGGACGAATTGGCAACCGTAACGATTGAAATTGATCAGGATTTTGCGGATTCCTGCAAGGATTTCGGCGCGGGAACGGACGAGGCCAAAACCATTTACATGAAGAGCCGAACGTATATCGAAGGCGTTGTCGGCAACAAAACGCCTGAGGACAGAATCCGCCAGCGCTGCGCGGTTGCAACCGGCGACATTTCCGTTGCCGACATCATGGAATTCCGCCATGACCCGATTGCGGCCGGTGTTGCGGCAATCGAAGCCGGCGCGCCGATTTTTACCGACATCAGCATGGTGAAAGCAGGAATTACGCGCAGCGGCCACAATTCCGAAATCATTTGTGTTTTGGACGAAGACAAAGACGCTGAAATCGCCAAAGAATACGGCATCACTCGAACTTCTGCCGGCTATCTGGCCGCGCGCGACAGATTAAACGGCGCAATCATCGCCATCGGCAACGCGCCCTCGGCTGCGATTACGGTTTCAAGATTGATTGAACGCGGTCTCAGACCGGCGCTTATCGTCGCGACACCTGTCGGTTTTGTGAACGCGGCAGAATCCAAGGAAATTATTCGGGACATGGAAGTTCCGATTCCGTCGGTCACCTGCGTCGGAACCCGAGGCGGAACGCCGATGGCGGTTGCAAGCGTGAATGAAATCATTGCGATTGCCAACGAAAAGAAAAAGCAGTAAAATCAAAATATAACAAAATAATAAAACAATAAAATAATAAAATAACTGCCAATTGTGATTGATTATAAGTTGTCATTCAATTACAATTTTTCAGTTGTTTTTGATTTTACATTTTTACTTTAAAATTATTTTTTTGAAATTTGATCATTATGAAAGATCCCGTCAATGATTTTGAAATTCCGGAAGAATGGATTGAAAAAGCATCGCTTCCGAAAGCCGAGGTTGAGGATTTGGTCAGCCGCGGTCTTATTGTTGTTTTAAGCGACGGATCTTTCTTAAAGCGCGGTTTTACGACGGGAACAACGTCTGCCGCCGCCGCCAAAGCAGCCGTCCTTTCGCTTGCCGGAAAATTGGAATCCGGAACAATTATTTCCGTCCCGACGCCGATCGGTCTTCGCGCCGAAATGCCGGCAGAATCCGGAATCGGCGGAAACGCGTGCGTTCGAAAAGTGTACAACGATCATGAATCCGACATTACGCGGGATGTTTCATTTTGTGCGAAAGTGAAAAAAATAACCGCGAACGATCCCGAATTCTCAACGGAATATTCGGTCGAAAAAGCGATTGGCAATATTTTCATCACCGGCGGCGAAGGTGTCGGAATCATTCAGCGCGCCGGCTTTGAAACGCGTGTCGGAGAATATGCGATTAACCCGAAGCCGCTTGCTCAAATTCGTGAATCGGTGAAGGAAGGACTCAAAGAAATCGGTCTTTTCGATGAGATTGAAAAAGGCGAATCGGTTTTGATTGTCACGATTTACATTCCCGACGGCAAGGAACTCAGCAAAAAAACGCTGAACGAAAGAATCGGCATTGTCGGCGGCATTTCCGTTCTCGGAACGACAGGTTTCGTTGAGCCTTGGAATGATCATCTCGGCGAGATGAAAGATGTTTTGATTCAAAACGCGAAAAAAGTGGTTCTGACAACCGGCCGCCAGGGAATGGCAACGTCAAGCATGCTTTTCCCCGGTTATGAAATTGTGATGGTCGGCAGCCGAATTTCAGAAGGCATTGATGCGGCGGTTTCGGCCGACGAAATTATTGTCTGCGGCCTTCCCGGTTTGGTTTTGAAATGGGGCAATCCGGATATGCTTAAAGGCAGCGGTTTTGCGACCGTCGTTGAAGTGATTGAAAAAGATCCGAAAAATCCGCTTTTGATACAGGCATTTGAAATGTGTGTGAAGAAAGGAAAAGGCGCCAGGATTGTTGTGATTGATCGGGACGGGCTTGTTTTGATGGACAGTTTTGGTGAATTTGATTATTTGATGAAAGATTAAATCATAATTTCTGATTATTTTGTACATTTCGGAGGTTTTATATATTCATGATGCGTAGTCGTTTTAACAGTGCCTGCCATGCCTCTCGAATTATTTGATAATTATTGAAGCACACTCGGGCAGGCCGTTTAAATTATTTTTGAATTTATCTTTATAATTATCTTTTTTTACGTTTTGAATAATTGAGATATTCAAATAATAAAAAATGAGATTTAATTTTTCGATATTTTGCAGGTAAGAAAATGATTATTGACAACAAAAAATTATTGCCGGCATTTCTGCTTGCAACACTCGGTTTCATTCTTGCCGCTTGGAGCATTTACATTATTTTAAGTTCAAACTCCTACTCATTTTCAGATTTGAAAAGCCCGATTGTTTTCATCATTGCCGGCATCCTGCTGATTGTTTTTGCTGTTTGGCACGTCAAAGGCAAAGAATATTCCGACATTGAATATGATGAAGGCGAAGACCTCGGAATTGAATGGGATGAAAGTAAAGAAGGGGATGTTGAAAGTGAAGAGGATGTTGAAGATGATGATGTTGAAAGTGAAGGCGATGATATTGAAAATGTTGAGTTTGAAAACAACACAAAATAAAAATAATTTTATTGATTTTGGTTATTGTGATTATTAAATTTTAAATGGTTCAGTTTGGAAGTGGTGTTTACAATGGAAAATAAAGATGAATTTGCCGGCATTTACATGGCAACGGGAACATTAATCGGAGACACTTTAAGCGTTTACAAAAAAGACGGAACGGTCATGTTTTTTGCAAGCGGCTACGGTATGCTGATAGCGGCAAACGCGGGAACTTACCGCTTGGAAAATGATTCTTTGATTGCGACTGTCATTCCTTTGATTCGGACGGGGGACGGCGTCAATGAACTCGTGGGAACTCTTGAAGATTATCTCGGGGAAAACGAACGGATTTTCCACGACAACAGCGGAACGCGTGTCGATAGTTATTACGAATATTTGATCAGCCGTGATGTTTCTTTTTTTGAAGACTATGATTTTTCAAAATTGGACGGGAAAACGGAAGTCGAGAAAGTCAATTTCGGTAAAAACGGAAATGACGCGTATCTCGGAGAAAACGGCACGCTTCAAGGAGTGCTTGCCGATTTCGTGACCGAGTGCTTCAATCAGAATAAAGAGGACGTTAAAGAAAAAAGCAAGCAAGACAAAGAAAAACTCAAAGCGGAAGCGGCGGAAAAGAGAAATGAATCTTCCGGCGAGTTTGTCAGCGTCTTCGGATCGGGTCCGATCGGATCATCCGCAACCGAATGCGGGTCAACCGATAATGAACCTCCGGGAAATGAAGACGGGAAAAAGAAAGACAGCATTGAAGATGATTCCAAAGTTGAAATCAGTGAAGCTCAAATCATCGGCGGCGCGGCGACAGCCGGCGCGGCCATAGCTGCTTATTTTAAAAAGAAAAGCGGGTTAAAAAGTTTTACCGGCGGATCTTTTGCGTATTGTTTTGGGTTGAGTATGAATTTTTACATCAAAGAACTTTCGAGTGATCAGGATTTCCCCATGTTCTTTTTAGCAAAAGACGGGAAAATTACAAACATTTTAGTCGGCGCGCGTGACAACCAAAAAAGCCGTTATGATGATTGGACCGGAATTTTTAACAGTTTAAAAGCATCGGGCGCTGAGATGAAATATTTCTGCTTTTTGGAAGGATGCAGTCCGAATTTTCCGGCAGAAGAACTTTTTAATTCGATTTTTGCAGGCGCCACTTATGGTAATATCGGTCAAATTCCTCCCGATGAGCCTTTTAAAATTGAAAGCATTCATGCCTGTCTTGATATTTTCAGAGGTGTCAAAAAGCATTTAATTGATAATAAAACGATTGAAAGTTGTTTAGAATCTCTTTCAGGACAGTTTAAAGAACTTGCACCCGATTGTGAAATTGGGGCGGTTTAATGTATGAAATATATGTAACCATATTAATTATCGGAAAGTCGGTGAAAAAATGATTGTCGTCGGTGTCGGCGTGGGTCCCGGAATGCTCACGGAAGAGGGAATTGCAGCGATTAAAAGCGCTTCTGTTGTTTACGGCTCGGGACGGGCGCTGGAACTTGCAAAGCCGTATATTCCCGTAAACACGCCGGTTGATACGATTAAGGATTACAAAAACATTCATCTTTTGCCGGCAGACGCCGTCATTTTGTCAACAGGCGATCCGATGTTTTCGGGACTCGGTAAATTCGCGACGGAAAATGATGTTGTGATTCCGGGAATTTCTTCATTTCAAGTGGCATGTGCGCGCCTGAAAGTGAATTTGACGAATTTTTCGTGTGTGACGGCGCACGGGAGAAAAGAAATTGATTCGGCGCGAGATGAATTGATTCGAGAGGTTCAATTCGGGAAGAATGTTTTTTTGCTGCCGGATGAAAAGTTCGGGGCTTTAGAAGTTTGCTTGGTTTTGAAAGAGCTTGGCATTGAGGCGGATGTTTATTCTTTGGAAGAACTTGGGTATCCGGAAGAGCGGATTATTAAAGGGGATGTTGAGAATCCGCCGGAACCGGAATCGGATTTGTACGGGTTGATGATCGTTTTGAAACGATGATTAATTTTTAAAAATTATGGTGTGAAATAAAATGATACAAATTATAAGTATTAAGAAACTTTTTGGTAGATTTGATTATACAATAGATTTACATTCTGAAGGTATTACAATTTTAACAGGCCCAAACGGTTTCGGTAAATCGACAATATTAAACATAATCTCAGCATTGACAAATGGTGATTTATTATTTTTTATGACTCTAAATTATGAAGAAATATCTATAAATGATAAAGTTAAAATTGCAAAAACAGATTCACATCTGTCATTTAGTAATGAAATAAAAAATATTAAAATCGAATTAAAAGATATAATAAATGTTTTTGAAAATTATATCGAATCTATGCCATATCGTAAAATATCCGATAAACAATATATGGATTTTATACGAGATACAATTATAGATAAAAAAGATGTATTTAACAGGTTCATTGAAGCATCACGAGAAAGAAGTAAAGAAAGTGAAGAACGATTGTCTGAGGATAATGCCTCATCTTTAAATGACATCATCTTAAGTTTGAATAGTCTTAAAGATATTGTCGGCGATACGTACTTTATTTCTGAGCAAAGACTAATTCAACATTCGATTACCGAAAATGAATGGCGTTTTTCTAGATATTCTGACTCTGAGATTATCTATACCATCAATACACTACCTACCAAATTTAAAAAACTCAGAAATGAAAAAGCAAATGAATATTTGGTAATCTCTAATAGTAGAGATAGTACTTATCCTGAAAGATTATTTTCAGAAAAAAAGGGGATAACAGAATTAGATTTTTCAACAAAAATGGAAGCTATGAAGAAAAAATTTAAACAACTAAATGAATTCCATATCTTCGATTTGCCTGAAATAGGGGAAGTAAACTTCGAAAAAACACATGAAATTGCTTTGAAAGTATATCTTGAAGATTTTGATGAAAAATATAAAGTTTACGAGGAATTTATTTCAAAATTGAAGCTTTATACAGACATAATAAATAGTAAATTGCACTTTAAAGAACTAAAATTCTCAAGTGAAAAAGGGTTGGTAGTTGTTGAAATAGATGGTGATAAGAAAGAGATTCCGCTTTCAGATTTATCTTCAGGTGAAAAACACGAAATTATACTTTTTTATGATTTAATTTTTGAATCAAAACCCAATATGTTATTACTTATTGATGAACCCGAAATTTCTTTACATGTAGAATGGCAAAGAAATTTTATGAAAGATATGGTGGAAATAGCTAAAACTGTTACAAATTTGAAAATAATTGTTGCTACGCATTCTCCTCAAATTATTAGCAATTATCGTAATTTGCAGATTGATTTAGGAGAGCTTTATCGGACTCAAATCAACGGGTGATGACATCGTGACAACAACACCTGTGAGTTCTAGCATAGATGAAATCATAACATCAATTGGGCTGGTATTATCAAATGATTATTCAAAAGATAAATATTTCATAGTACTAGAAGGAATTGAAGATATTCATTTTTTTAATAGATTCTTCGAAATTAATAATTTAATAAATACGGAATCTGGAAAAGATGCTGTTATAAAAATATGTAAATATTTTTTTGAAGAAAATAGATGTTTTGGAATAGTCGATCGTGATTATGTGGTTTGCACATACCTAAATAATAAAATTTTTGCATATGATTTCTCTTGCCTTGAAATGATGTTACTATCTAATGAAGAAGTAAGAAATTCAATAAAATCTGAATTATTGTTTACTGATAAGTCGGAATTTGATGAATATTTATTAATGATTTTAAAAAACCTTCATTTTTTAAGTTTATTACGCAGGTTTAATGAAGAAAACGGGAGGGGGATAAATTTTGAAGGGCTGAAATTCAGTAACTTGATTACACAGACATCAAAAATTCTTGATCCTTATATTTTGGTAGATGAATTAAAAAAAATAAATCAAAGAGAAATTTTATCTAACGATGAAACACAAAAATTAATATTAGATTCAAAAAAAGAAAATGACTTACATTATTACCTTGCAATAACACGGGGTCACGATTTCATCAACCTTTTTCGTCAATTTATCTCAATAGACAAATCAATTAGTAAAAAAGAAGAGCATTACCAAACGATACTGAGAACTAGTTACCGCGAATCTGATTTCACTAAAACTGATTTATATGATTATTTAAACGCTTACTTTACCATTAATTTAAACAAGAGTTTAAAATCTGAAATACAAAAACATGCAAGTCGGTGATTTTAACGAAATAAATCGTAATCAACTGATTTTCTTGCCTTCATTTCGAATTATCCGGAAATTCCGGATAGTTGATTTAACAAAAAAATAAAAATGAACATTGAATTATTCGATTATGTCAAATATTCCGCTTGGCTTTCTCTCACCATTCTGTCGAAATCGCTTTCATATTCCCGATCCTGAACAATTCTGTATTTTTCAAACTCGCTCTCGGCAAAAGCTTTGGCGATTTCAGCCGTCACCCGGCCGCCGTCTTCTAAAATTTCCTGTTCGTTGAACTTTAAAAATGCGTTCAGCTTGTCCGCCCAATCCTGCATCGTCATCGGGATTTTCTTTTTTGCCTGCATTTCGGCGTAATCCAAATACATGGAAACGATGAGGTTCAATTGATTGGATTCATCAGCGGTCAGATAGTTTTTGGCAACAATGACATCGCTTCGGATGATTTTGCCTTTGGGGGCGTTTTTCCAGGTTGTTAAACCCATATGTTTCTTTTCGCTGTCGGCGCGATTCATAATGAGTTCGGCGGCAGTGTTTCCGTGAATTGCGAAATGAAGTTTATTCTGAACGTTTGCAAAAAATTGTTTTGTTGTCGGGGAATTCGGATTGTAATCCATCGCCGTTGCATAAATGTCCGTGATTTTTTGGTAGAAACGGCGTTCGCTTGTTCGGATTTCCCGAATCTCGTCAACGAGCTGATCAAAATAAGATTCGTTTAAGAAGCTGCCGTTTTTCATTCTTTCTTTGTCAATCACATAACCGCGAAGTGAAAAGTCGCGAAGAACTTGAATCGCCCATTGGCGGAATGAAACGGCTCGTTCGCCGTTGACTTTAAAACCGACAGCGATAATGGCATCTAAATTGTAGAATTTCGTGTTGTAATTTTTGCCATCGGGAGAAGTTGTAAAGAAATCCTTTACAACTGAATTTTGATTCAGTTCATTGTTTTCAAAAACTTTTGTCAAATGCATACTGATGTTTTGTTTTGTTGTTTCAAACAATTCCGCCATCAGTTTTTGAGTCAGCCAAACGGTTCCTTCGGCAACGCGAACTTCAATCGTATTTTCACCGGATTGCGATGTGAAAATCAAAAATTCCGCCGTACTGTTCTTGATTTGAAGATCGTTTGCCGACTTTTTCATATTGTTTCTCCTTTGAATAATTGATATTTGGATGATGATGTTTTCATTCAAATATGTTTTTAAATCTCAAAAGCCTTGAAAAAATGAAATTTATAAAAACGAATTACCTTAAAATTCGGAAATAAAATCATGACTGAAAACCTGCCGGCGAAATCATCCCGCTATTACGAACTCGACGTTTTCCGAGGAATCGCCGTCATCCTCATGGTCATTTATCATTTCCTTTTCGACCTTGACTATTTCAACATCCGAGAAATGCCCGCTTGGTTTTGGCCGCAGCAGCTTTACGGTTTCCCGATTACAATGATGTTCATCGCAGTCGCCGGAATTTCGCTTTCTCTGACAGCTTCCAGAACAAAAGACCCCAAAACTTTAACGAAAAAATTAATCAAACGCGGCGCCTTTCTTTTCGCAATCGGCCTTCTCATCACGGCCGTCACTTGGATTTATCCCCACGACGGGGCGATTCTTTTCGGCGTTCTTCATCTCATCGGGCTTTCGACAATCCTGGCCGTGCCTTTTTTGATCGGCATGACAAAGGAGGCGCCTTTTTTCGGGAAATATAAAGAAACGTTGGCGTGGGTGATTCCGCTTGTTTTCGGGATTATTGTTATTTTGGCTTCGAATGTTGTGGGAAAAATGAGCGGGCCGGTTTGGATGGTTCCTTTGGGAATTCATCCGTTCGGGTTTTATTCGCTGGATTATGAACCGCTGTTTCCGTGGTTTGGTGTTATTTTGGTAGGGGTTGCGGTTGGAGCGTGGTTGTATCCTAAGGGAAAAAGGAGATTTTCTTTGCCGAGTTTGGAAAAAGAGCCTTCGTTTTTGAAACCGATTTCTTTTGTCGGGAGGCATTCTTTGATTATTTATTTGGGGCATCAGCCGGTTATTTTGGGGATTTTATTATTACTGAATGTTGTCGGATTTTTTTAAGATTAATCACTGAAAAAATCCGAATCAATTCTTTTTACCTCATATGTATTTTCGATTGAAACACCAAGGTTATGTTCAATCATTAATTTTGTTAACAGTTGCCCGTCAACTAAAACAACCTTTGTCGTATGTTGTTTTTTTGCATAATCATGTGCATCTTTTGAAAATTTGGCCGTTGTAATGAACAGACCTTTTGTTGCGCCTTGGCCAGCTAATGCTCCTACAAACTTTTGGATTTCCGGCCGGCCGATTGTTGTTCCGATGTCCCATCTTTTGGCTTGAATGTAAATCAAGTCAAATCCGAGTTTGTCCTCACGTATAATTCCATCAATTCCTTCATCTCCTGATTTGCCGACAACTTCACCTGCATTTACCAATGAACCACCGTAGCCTATATTTTCTAATAATTTTACAACAAGCCGTTCAAAAAATGTTGGAGAAAGTTCCATGATTTCTGAAAGAAGTTCATCTGCAAGATCTGAGTTTATTTTTTGGAAGGCTTCCTCCAAACTATCCTGGGGAGTTCCTTCAATTATATCTGAGGGCGTTGAATTGTCTTTCTTGCCTGATTTTTTACCCAAATAAAACTCACGGAACGTTTCATTTTTCAAAAATAATTCAAGCCCTATAGATTCCGGTTCATTTTGTAAAATTTTTTTACCATCTTCTGAAATTACAAATATACCGCGAGATGTGCTTTTAATTAATCCTGCTTTTTTCAGGTAAGTACGTGTCCATGTTGCACGTGAACGAAATATTTCCATGTTTCCGCTGGGCAACAATTCCATTCGATCTTCGTCAGAGACCTCCAAATAATTTGCAATAAAATCATTAATTTCTTTACTCGTATGTTCTTTTCCATCCTTTAAGCATTCAAGCAAAGGAAGATACATTTTTTCAAGTTTGGGTACGACCATATTTCTCCCTCTCAATCCTCAAATTCCGCAATATCAATATTGTCCGTCCATTGTTCGCACTGCTTAATAACAGTCTCAATGGCATATTCCAATCCGTCCGGCGGATAACGATGGTCCTTTAATAACCTTTTGACAAGGCGGCGCATTTCCGCTCTTGCGCTTTCTTTTTTCTGCCAGTCAATTTTTTGATTTTTCTGAAGTAATTCTGTCAGTTCTTTTGTAATGGCAACAAGTTCATCATTTTCATAAAAATCTTTGACAGCTTCTGGTTTTGTTAAAGCATCATAAAAGGCCAATTCTTCAGAAGTCAGTCCGAGATTATCACCTTCTTCATGAGCTTGTTTGATTTCTTTTGCTAATTTTAATAATTCTTCAATAATTTCTTCGTTTGTCAGCATACCGTTTAAATATCCGTTAACCGAATTTTGAAGAAGCACCGAGAATTTTTCGGATTTAACCAAGTTTGTCCTTTGATAATATCGAATCTGATCGGCGATTAATTTTTTCAGCATTTCGACGGCAAGATTCCGTTCTTTCATTTTTGAAATTTCAAGTAAGAATTCCGTGTCAAAAAGAGAAAATTCTTTTTGAACGTCTGAAAACAGATTGATGACGCCTTCACTTTTGATGCTTTGTTTTAACAATTCGTTAATTTGATCATTAATTTCACGGATTGACAATCGGCCATGGCCGCCCGAGAAGCGAATTAAAATTGTTCTGATAGCTTCAAAATAAGCAGCTTCACGACGTTGTATTCCATTTAACCGACTCAATGATAAAGAACGGGCTTGTTTGAGAGCTTGGACTTCTTTGACAAAAGTTTTTCTTTTTTCTTCGTTTTCTTCACCGGTTTTAAGCAAAAAGTTTGCGCCACCGGTAATACAATCAGCTCTTTCTTTATCCGATTCGGATTTAAAAGCCGAATAATCATACCCGTGCATTAAATCACGGCAAATGTCAAGTTTTTCTTTGAAAAGAACATAAGCGGTTTCATCGACATTCGTATTTCCATAGTTTTTCCTGTCCCGAACTGTATAATCATTCATCGCTTCTTTTAAAGCGCGTGCAATTCCGGCATAATCGACAATTAATCCGCCTTCTTTATCTTTAAAAACACGATTAACGCGGGCAATCGCCTGCATCAAAGTGTGACCGTGCATCGGTTTGTAAATATACATTGTTCCGAGTGACGGAACATCGAATCCTGTAAGCCACATATCAACGACAATTGCAATTTTCATCGGGTCTGTATTGTCTTTGAATTTGAATGCCAGCTTTTCTTTATTCTTTTTAGGACCGATGATTTCTTTCCATTCTTCCGGATCGTTGTTATCGGAAGTCATGACGACTTTAACTTTTTCTGTCCATTCGGGTCTTTGTTCAAGAATTTCTTTGTAAATTCTGATGGCAATCGGTCTTGAATAGGCAACAATCATTGCTTTTCCGGTCAGCAAATATTGGCGGTCTTCATAGTGATTGATAATGTCTTTACACAATGTTCTGATTGTTTCCGGGGCACCCAATACACTTTCCAATGTTCCGAGTTGATGTTTGCTTTTTTCAACAACATACGGTTCACTTGCTTCGGCAATAATGTCATATTTTTGATCAATTAGCTGAAGCGTTTTTTCATCTAAGTGAAGACTGACAACACGACTCTCATAATAAACGGGGCGTGTCATTTCATCGACAACCGCCTGGGTCATATCATAAATGTCAATATAATTGCCGAAAATTTCTGTCGTGCTTCTGTCTTTAGCGGAAATCGGTGTTCCCGTAAAACCGATAAAGGTTGCATTCGGCAAATTTTGACGAACTTTAAGGGCCGAGCCGACAGTCACTTTTCCGGTTTCCGGATTGATTCGCTCTTCTAATCCGTATTGGCTTCTGTGTGCTTCGTCGGCAATGACAATAATATTTTTACGATCTGATAGTGCTTCATTCGCTTCTTCGAATTTTTGCATTGTCGTGAAAAAAATACCGTTTGCTTGTCTTCCGGCAAGCAATTCTTTTAAATGTTCTTTATTTTCCGCTTGCTGCGGTATTTGGCGCAAGAAGTTTGAACATTTTGAAAATTGGCCGAATAATTGATCATCCAAATCGTTTCTGTCCGTTAAAACAACGATTGTCGGATTTTGAAGTGCGTTTTGTAATAATTTTGAATAAAATACCATTGACAAGGATTTCCCGCTTCCTTGGGTATGCCAAAAAATGCCGGCTTTGCCGTTTGTTTCAACAGCATTTTTTGTAGATTCAACTGCTTTTTTAACTGCGAAATATTGGTGGTAGCCTGCAATGATTTTTGCGGTTTCATTGTCTTTTTTAGAAAAACAAATAAAGTTCCTTAAAATATCCAGCAATTTTTCTTTTTCAAACATGCCGCGGAAAAGAACATCCGGCGCAATAAAATCGGATTCGATGTTGTTACCGTCAACCGTTCGCCACCAGACAAAACGGTCTTCATCGGAAGTCAATGTTCCGACTCTTGTTTCGACATAATCGCCGATGACACAAAATGAATTGTAATAAAACAAAGACGGAATGCTTTGAATATAATTTTTAATCTGTCGGTACGCGTGCCAAATATCAGTATCTTCCCGAACCGGCGATTTTAATTCAATGACGCTTAAAGGCAAACCGTTAACAAAAACAACAATATCGGGTCTTTTTTCTTCAAATTCAACAATTGTCCATTGATTGATAACAGCAAATCTATTGTTTTTGATATTTTTATAATCAATCAAATAAACCAATGTATTTTTTTCTTCGCCGCCTTCAAAATATTTAACGGTAACACCGTTTTGCAAATAATCCGTGAATATTTCATTTCGTTGAATCGGGTTTCCCATTCCCAAATCCGTGATTTTATAAATCGCTTCGACTAACGCGGATTCCGGTAATTTGTCATTAATTCGCCGCAATGCCGGCAGCAAATCGCTTTCAAAAAAAGGATTGGTATAATCTCTGTCAATATCCGGCCCGTAATAATCTGAATAACCCAATTCTTGAAAAATTCCGATGACATAATTTTCATATTGTTCTTCATTCAGGGACATTTAATCGGGCTCCGAAAATATATTATTCAACAAATTATGGTTTTTATTATTAATATTCATCTATGGCTTTAAGATAAATGATTATTTAGCATCTTGAAGATTTTCAACTGATAATTCGCCGGACATAAGTTTGGGAAGTAATGAATCACGGAGTTTTATTAAATTCTGTTTTTCCAATTCATTTTTCTCAATTTGATCAAATATTGGTTCACAAATTGTTTTGAATTCTTTCAATACATTAGCAGAAGGTATCAGAATTTTATAATTTTTTACGAGACTAACATTTAAATTTTGCTGAGCAGCACCATTTGCTAAATTATTGAAATTATCCCTTAAATTATAAAGCATTAAAAAAGCAAATTGGTAACCTATATTTTCTTTTATTTTTAAACCAACTGCTGCCTGATTAAAAGTAGAATCATCAATTAAAATACCCAATCTTCCAACAGTTGGAGCAGCATAAATTGCCATTAAAATTGTATTTTTCGGAAAAATTTTGGCACTTGAATTTTCAATTGCAATAGGTGTAATATGTTTTTCACTATCTAATAAAAAACTGTCCCGTAATTCTTTTGTCGAAAACCATTTAATGTTACCACAATAATATTCGGATATTTTTGTAGATGGTGTTCCTCCCGAAGCCATGAAATCACAAATATTATCTATTGTCCCGATTTTCCATCCTTTCGGTATCAATCCAAATTCACTCTCTACAAATTCATCATCTTTAAACGGTTCAAAATCAACAAACCAAGATTTGTAAATTGCTTGAGCGATCTGCTCTAAATAATCATTTATCACAGACATATGTCGCCTTCCGCAAACGATTTAAAAGTTATTGGATTAAGATGTCCTATGAAGAACCGATTAATCACTGAAATTCAAATTACAATGTCTTCTTTTTTGACGAACTCGCAAATGGATGAGCTGGAAAGAGTTTTAGTTCATTGTTTTCATACTGTTGATATTGTTGAATTAAAGTCTCCTGATAACGCTCAAGAAGTTGAAAATTTCAAATTATTGAAAATGTTCCTTTCATCAAAGCGAATTGAAGGTTGCTCTGAAAAATCGTTGAAATATTATGATTCAACAATTTCTCACATGGCTGAAAACATTTCAAAAGCGATTCGTGAAATTACAACCGATGATCTAAGGCATTATTTGGGAAAATATCAGCAAGAACGAAATTCCAGTAAAGTAACGATTGACAATATTCGAAGAATCTTTTCAAGTTTTTTCAGCTGGCTGGAGGATGAAGATTATATTTTGAAAAGCCCGGTTCGCCGGATTCGGCGAATCAAAACAGATCGAACTTTAAAAGAAACATTTTCGGACGAAGGGTTGGAATTGCTTCGCGATTCTTGTGATGAAGTGCGTGATTTAGCGATGATTGATCTTTTGGCATCCACCGGGATGAGAGTCGGTGAATTGGTTCAGCTCAATATTGAAGATATTAATTTCCACGAACGTGAATGCGTTGTTTTCGGAAAAGGAAACAGTGAAAGAGTTGTTTATTTTGATGCAAGAACTAAAATACATTTACGTAACTATATTGAAAACAGGAAAGATAATAATCCCGCTCTCTTCGTTTCACTTACAATGCCTTACAAACGCCTTCAAATCGGCGGCATTGAAACGCGATTAAGAGAGATCGGCAAAAAAGCTGCGCTTCAAAAAGTTCATCCGCACAAATTCCGGCGAACGCTTGCAACACGGGCGATTGATAAAGGAATGCCGATTGAACAAGTGCAACGATTGCTCGGGCATGTTAAAATAGATACGACAATGCATTATGCAATGGTCAATCAGACAAATGTAAAAAATGCACATCGGAAATTTATCGGGTAAGATAAAATGGGTAAATGGTTACAGCGAAAACTTGGTGATTTGGGAGAAATTGTTGGCGGAGGAACACCTTCCACAAAAAACGAATCTTATTATGGCGGAAATATTTCATGGATTACTCCCAAAGATTTGTCGAATTATTCAAAACGATATATTGAGCGAGGAGAACGTAATATTACCGAATCAGGATATTCAAACAGTTCAGCGAAAATGTTGCCAAAAAACAGCATTCTTTTTACATCTCGGGCCCCTATAGGTTATGTTGCTATTGCTTCCAATGAAATTTGTACAAATCAAGGGTTTAAAAGCATCATTCCAAATGATAAAACGGATTATCTTTTTTTATATTATCTTCTGAAACACAACAAAGATAAAATTGAATCCATGGGCAGTGGCACAACATTTAAAGAAATTTCCGGCAGCACGATGAAAAACATTGAAGTTTATGTGCCAGAAAATCTCGAAGAACAGCGAAATATTTCTTTGATTCTTTCCAGTATTGACAATAAAATTGAACTAAATAATCAGATAAATGATTATTTAGAGCAGATTGCTCAGGTAATGTTTATTGATTTTATGACAAATCATACCGGCATTTCAACAAAATTAAAAACATTCTGTAATTTTCAAGAAGGCTATGTCAACCCTTCTCAAAATCACCCCGAATACTTCGATGGAAAAGTAAAATGGCTTCGAGCAGTAGATATCAATGAATCTTTTATCTTCAATACTTCAAGAACACTTACAGATACTGGATTTGAAAGTGCAGGAAAAAGTGCGCTCCTTTTTAAACCTGATACTATTGCAATCAGCAAATCGGGCACAATTGGACGTTTAGGGATAGTCGCGGATTATATGTGTGGAAATCGTGCTATTATCAACATTGTGCCTCATGAAGCTAAACTTCTTCATTTTGTATATTTATATTTAAAATCAAAACAATCTGAGTTTGAGGATTTGGCCGTAGGAAGTGTACAAAAAAATTTGTATGTTCCAATATTGCAAGACCTTGATGTTAGTTTGCCGCCTATGAATGAAATATTGGATTTTTGTGAATCTGTAACCTCATTGTTTAGCCAATGGAAAAATAATGTGATCGAAAACCAAAATCTTGTCACAGCCCGTGATACTTTACTTCCCAAACTCATGTCTGGAGAATTATCAGTTGAAAATCTTCAAGATGCTAAATAATCATTTATCTGATTATTTAGTTCAATTTTATTGTCTAATGTAGATAAGGTATATGCAATTTTTTTCTGTTCAGAAAGGGGTGGAATTAATAATTCAATCTTTTTGAAATCTTTTAAAACAATTCTTGGCAAAGCAGATCCACTTACATAATTATCTGATATTATCTGTTTTGTAATCGGATTTTTCAAAATGTAAACAAGATAAATCGGTTCAATTTTTGAAATGTCTGGACGAAATATTGCAATAGAAGACAAAACTGCTTCATCTTTCTGTTCTTTTATCAAGAAGATGTGTTTTAAATAACTCCCATCTTTGGCAACCAAAACATCATTTTGTTGCGGAACACAATCATTTTGAACCATTTTTAAAAAGTCATTTTCGGAAATTAATTTACATTTTGATTGATCAAACCCATATTCATCCATATCTTTTACAGAATACATCGGGTAACCAGTTTGTTGCTCTTTTGGACTAAAATGAGAACCATCTGTTATTTTTATACAAATATCTTCAAGAGTTGTTTTTTTCCATTCTGTCAAGTTAACACCCACTTATTCAACAATTGTTACGTCATTAATTTGAATATTTAAATCTTCTGAAACAGTAACATCCACTGTTACTGAATAATTCTATTCTGTTCCCGTGGGTTCTTCAAAATCTTCAGATCGAAAAACAGCAAGAATCTTCATATTAATCTCATAATCTATCCCTGAATATAAATCACTCACATTGATAATTTCAGGAGGTTTAGTCATATCAGAATACACGTAGATATGTGAATCCAAATCTTCATTTTCAACAAAATCAATATCATAATTTACTATTGTACAATGGTCATAAACTTCATTTTCATTACAAGTTTTGAACAAGTTTTGGAAATAATTAAAATCTACATGAAAATCATCTGTTTTTAACCAATTTTCAATTAATTGATAATTTGGATCATCATATTCATTATCTGGGATGGGTGTTTTCCCTAATTCTTTTGACCAAATTTTTAATTGTTCATAAATGTCTTCTTCTTCTGAAATGATATGTATATCACAATTGAATAATTCCAAATATTCTTGTTTTAATATTTCACAAAAATTTTTATCGTTACAATAAAAAATAATATTCGAATTGGGATTTTTCTCTTTAAATTCAATAACGCTTTCCCATAACAACGCATCTTTAAAGCCTTTATCAGATCTTTTATCAATACCTTCAAATGGTGCTTTTTTTTCAAATGCTCTTTTTATTATTTTTTCAAATTTATTTTCAGAAGGTAAATCTAAATTAAAAATTTTTACAGAATAATGTTTTAATTGATTTTGATATTCTTTGATTTTTTCATCTATATATGATTCATACGCAATGTCTTTTTTTTCAATGTTAAGGTACAAATTTGGAAATTTGTGACGTGACATTTTTTTGAAAATCTCTTCATTTTCTTTTATTTTTTTATGATATGCATCAATTTCCTGTTTTTTCATTTCTTCCCATACAACAATAGGAATTGCAATGGATATTTCTGAATAAATATCTAAAACTTCAACTTTTTCAATAATTTTGTTTAATGTTAAGTTGAAATTGAATTTTGTAAAATCAGCAGAATTAGTATAATTAACAAATAGTTTGTTAGTATCAAATATAACAACGTAATCATTTGAACTCATACCCAATCGCTCCCAACTTCTCACGAATGTCATCTTCCAACTCATGCGATTTTTCAAACAACTCTGAAAGTTCTGATGTCAATCTTTTCATTTTGTCATCAAACGGTTCGCTGTCTTCTTCCTGTTCGGCAATTCCGACATAACGGCCGGGCGTTAAAATGTATTCTTGTTTGGCAACGTCTTCAGTTGTAACGGCGGCGCAGAAGCCTTTGACGTCTTCCAATGTGCCGTTTTCAAAGTCTTTGAAGGTTTGAGTGATTTTTGAAATATCTTCGTCTGTCAACTCTCTCAATTTTCGGGAAACCATTGTTCCCATGTTTCGGGCGTCGATAAAGAGTGTTTTTCCGGTTTGAGGCTTGTCTTTGTTTAAGAACCAAAGAGAAACCGGGATTTGCGTTGTATAGAAAAGCTGAGGCGGCATGGCGATAATACATTCAACCAAATCATCTTTGACGATGTTTTTACGAATTTCGCCTTCGCCGCCTGTTTGGGAGGATAAAGAGCCGTTTGCCAAAACCAAACCGATTTTGCCTTTCGGCGACAAGTGATGAATCATATGCTGAAGCCATGCAAAGTTGGCGTTTCCTGCCGGCGGAATGCCGTATTTCCAGCGAACGTCGTCGGTTAATTTGTCGGCGCCCCAATCGGAAAGGTTGAACGGCGGATTGGCTAAAATGTAATCGGCTTTTAATTGCGGATGGCAGTCATCAAAAAATGTGTCGGCGTTGAATTTCCCCAAATTCGCTTCAATGCCGCGAATAGCTAAGTTCATGGTCGCCAATTTCCAAGTGTTGGCATTGGAATCCTGACCGTAAATTGAAATGTCATTGATTTTTCCCTGATGATTTTCAACAAATTTTGCTGACTGAACGAACATGCCGCCACTGCCGCAGCAAGGGTCGTAAACACGGCCGTGGAAGGGCTGCAAAACTTCAACCAATGTTTTGACAATACAAGACGGGGTATAGAATTCGCCTGCCTTCTTGCCTTCCTGTTCTGCAAATTGAGATAAACAGTATTCATAAGCGCGCCCGAGAAGATCTTTTTCATCATGTACCGCCATTTGAATATTGGTAAACAAATCAACAACATCGCCGAGGCGGCGCTGATCCAATTCCGGCCGGGCGAAATTTTTCGGCAAAATGTCTTTCAAGCGTTTGTTTTCTTTTTCAATAGAACGCATGGCATCATCAATGACGGTTCCAATTTCAGGGGTGTGAGCATTTTCGGCAATAACATTCCAACGTGCTGATGGCGGAACATAGAAAATATTTTCAGCCGTATATTCGTCGATTTCTTCCTCGTAACCCTTGCCTTCTTCTTTTAAAAAATTATATTTTTCTTCAAATTTGTCGGAAATGTATTTTAAGAAAATTAAACCGAGAACAACATTTTTGTATTCGGCGGCATCCATATTTCCACGTAAAATACAAGCTGCGTCCCAAATCTGTTTTTCGAATCCTATGTCAGCGCCATTTTGTTTTGCCATTTTTGTTACCTCTTGTGAATGAAATAAATTGTAAGTTTAGTTATAAAAAGAATCTGATTTAAATGTTGAATGTTGAAAGTGTTGATCAATTTTATTCAATTAAGATTCAAAAATATCTTTACATATGTTTGAATTATTTTGATTTCAAAGGTAATAACATTTAAGATATTGGGTGATTTATATATGGATTTAGGTGATTTTATTGATACTTTCAAAAATTGAAATTAAAAATTTTAGATCTATTAAACATCTAACTATTGATACCGATACAAAATGTCAAATTTATGTTGGTATTAATGAAAGCGGAAAGTCAAACATCTTAAAAGCCATTTCTTTGCTTAATTCTAATGAATTTTCAATGGACGATATAAGATTTGAAGGAAAACAAGAAGAGCCTATTGAAGAATCATTTGTTAAATATTATTATGAATTTGATGAAATGGAAGTCGAAAATATATTTGATGATATTAAATTCGCAATGTATAATAATGCAAATCTATCATCGGAGTTTGTTGATGAGATTATAGATCAACGAAATGTAATAACAAAATATCTTGTAGGTTCAATTCCTGGTTACTGTCTCTATAATCTTAAAGATGCTGAACGAAAAGTAATTGTAAATTCTATTTATGAAGAAGCTAAAAAATTTTTAATTTTAAAAGCTACTGGTAATGAATTTGAACAGTTAGGCTATTTCGATGAGACTTTAATCGCTGTTATTTCTGATTATGTATCTAAAAATTTACCTAAAATTATATATTGGAAGTATGATGAAAACCACCTCCTCCCTAGTGCAATTAACTTATTCCAATTCCAACAAAATCCATCAATATGTCTTCCCCTACAATCAATGTTCTACCTTGCTGGCTATAAAGATATACAAAAAATAATTACAAATGTAAGAAGTGCTAGACGTAATGCATTAGAAAATATTTTAGACAAGGTTTCTTCCAATAGTACAGATTATTTAAATGAAATATGGAAGGATTATGGAAATATCAAATTTCATTTGGCGTTGGACGGAGAAAATCTGAATATCCACATTCAAGATGAAGAGAATAAATTTGATTGTGATCAAAGAAGTGATGGATTTAAAAGATTTATTGCATTTTTGTTGTCATTATCCGCTAAAGTAAAGCATGGTGAAATTGAAAATTCAATTATAATTGTAGATGAGCCTGATGTAAGTCTTCACATTTCTGGTCAAAGATATCTTACAGAAGAACTGATAAAAATGTCTATGAAGAATCTTGTATTTTATTCAACTCATTCCATTTTTATGATTGACTCAAAAAAGCCAGAACGACATTTTATAGTAAAAAAAGTCCGGGAAGAAACTGTTGTAGAGAATGTAAAAAAATCAAATATCACAGATGATGAGGTTATTTATAGAGCATTAGGATTTTCGGCATTTGAAACTTTAAAAGAAAACAATTTAATTTTTGAAGGTTGGTCTGATAAAAAGGTTTTTGATACCGTTTTAAATTCTGAAGATTCGAAAGCTCCCGAAAAATTCAAAACATTTGGGACAACTTTTTCCACAGGGGTAGCTGATATTACCCCCATCGCAAAAATATTGGAATTGGCAAATCGTAACTATTCTGTAATTAGTGATTCAGATGAGGTGGCAAAAAGATCAAAAAAAGAATATATTGAACAACAAAAGTGTGTTGGATTATGGTATATGTATGGAGAGCTTGTACCTAATATTTTCACTTTAGAGGATTTTATAAAACATGATTCATTCAAACATCCAATTGAAAATTCGCGACAAACTAATCCTCAATTAACAAAAGAATTTGATTATGATGGATTCTCAAAAATTCAATTTAAAAGAGTTGATTTCATCAGAGATTGGGTTAAAGAATGTGCCAATAATGATTCAAAAAAAATAAAAGAAATAATGATGGAAATTAAAATTAATCTTTATTCAAATATTTTAATTTCAGACATTGAAGAACAATATTTTGATTTTATGAATAATTTAAATGAAAAAATCTGAAAATTAATTTTAAACTATATTTTAAAAAGGTGACAAAAATGCCCGACCACAAACTCATATCCGAAATCGAAACAACTTTCACAACAAGCATTCTCAAATACCACGACGAAGATCTCGACATCTGCCTCGCTTTAAAAATTCCCGAAAGCGCCGAATTCATAAAATTCTACGACGAAACCGGAAATGAAACAGACGAAAAAAATGCCGCCGTAAAAGAATACAAATCCGAAAACATAACTGTCACCCGTAATTTGAAAACAAAAGACATTCAAATCAAAGCAACGCCCGAACCCCACGACAGCGACCTTTTCAGAAAATTATTCGTCGTCAAAAGTTATTACGGCAACCCTTACGAATTATCCGTTGTCAAATTTGCCGAAAATCATAAGATTTCCGAATCACCGGATGCTCTCAAAAAGTTCTTTGAAAACGAAGTCCGCGTCTATGAATATATCCCCAAACGATACAGATATCTTCCGAATGATGTCAAAGAACTCGCTTTTGAAGTGAATGACGGAAAACTTGAAATTAAAATCAAAACCAAAAATCAGAGCTCATTGACCGAGTTAATTGATCTGCTTTTGGAAAACAAGATTATTTTGCAGCATTAAGCTGCAAATACAATTTTTCGGCGGCTTCTTTTGCATCATCGCTTCCCATAATCGCCGACACAACCGCAGCCCCGTCAATCTTCAAACCGGACAGTAAAGGCAAAGTCTCCAAATTGATTCCGCCGATTGCAACAATCGGAATGGAAACCGCTTTTTGAATTTCTTCAAAAATCTCCAAAGCTCCGACAGCTTCAGGCTTCGTTCCCGTCTGAAAAGCAACAACACCTAAATAATCCGCGCCGTCCTTTTCAGCCTGAACAGCTTCTTCAACGGACCCGACGGAAACACCGAGAATCTTATCCTTCCCGAGAAAACGGCGGCAAACAGAGGCCGGCAAATCATCCTGTCCGACATGCAAACCGTCGGCATCAACCGCAAGCGCAATGTCAAGCCGATCATTAATCAAAAAAGGAATTTTTCGGCCGCTTGTGCTCCGCATTTCTTTCAAAAGCGCCGAAACCTCAAGCGCTTTTTCGTAAAATTCGAGAGAAGAGGCATCTTTTTCCCGAAGCTGAACAATCGTCACGCCGCCGAGAACGGCCTGTTCGATTTGGTGCAAAAATTGATCCGGCGGACAAAAAGACCCGTCGGTCACAAGATAAAGCGAATAATCAGGTTTTCGTTTATTGACCAAATATTGTGCCGGTTCTTCCGTCATTTTTTGCCGCCTTTGTCACCATTGTAAATGAATAAAAACAATAACGTTAAAATTCAAAAAATAAAAATTGAATGAATTTGAATGAAATAAATTTGAATGATTGAATAAATCAATCACTCAACATCTTCATAAATTTTCGCATTTTTCAAAAAGTCGTCCGCATCAATTAAGTTGAGCGCGTCCATATATTTGGTGTGGAATGTTCCCGTTCCCGCGTTCACCTTTTCAATTTCCGCGTAAGCATATTCGCCGGCAAGGCCGCTGAGAACAAAAGCCCCGAGAACAGCATTCAACAAGTTTTCCTTTGTCTTTTCAGGTGCTGCGCCCGCGTAAGCGCCGGTCAGCGCACTCAAAACACAGCCGGATCCTGTGATTTTACAAAGCATCGGATGGCCGTTGGCAACGAAATACGTTGTTTTGCCGTCGGAAATGATATCGACTTCACCGGTTGCGCCGACAACACAGTCGAATTTTTCGGCCATTTCTTTAACAATGACTGCCGCTTCTTTTGCATTTTCCATCGTCACGGCATCCGTTGCGGCAGCTTCCACGCCTTTTGTGTGGCCGGCAAAGCCGTAAAGGGCGCGGATTTCGGACATATTTCCGCGGATGATGTCGGGTTTGACTTCATCAATAATTTGTTTGGCGGTTTCGTCGCGCAGTTTGGTTGCGCCGGCACCGACCGGGTCCAAAATGACGGGAACGCCGATTTGTTTTGCTTTTTTGCCTGCTTTGAGCATCGCTTCAATTTGGAGCGGCATGAGTGTTCCGATGTTGAGGACAAGCGCTTGGGAAATGGCGGTGATGTCTTCGACTTCACGTGTGTCTTCAGCCATGATGGGCGCGGCCCCGCAGGCGAGAACACCGTTGGCGCAGTCGGTAATTGTCACACGATTGGTGATGCAGTGGACGAGAGGAATGTTTTGCTTCACGTTTTTAAGGGACTCTGCCGCTGCAAGGTTTGCGTTTTCTGAGATTTTGAGTGTCATAATGTTACCTCTGATAAGTAAAACAGCGATGAGTTTTGATTTATCATATATAAAAATGTTGAAAGAAAAATGAGGGGATGACAAATTGAAAAAATTACATATTTAAAAAATAACAAATGCTTATCTTTTATATTTTAGAATCTAGATAAGCATCAGGATTACAAATTACTGAACTTGAACAATCTTTTTAGTTCCTTCAATTACTTCTCCGTCCAGCATAATTCTGTAATCATTGAAACTTCTGGCCGGTCCGTCCGTTGTTCGTTCCCATTTAATTCTATCAAAGAGTTCTTGAGCCGGTTTATTTCCGAGAGGCGAAGAATGTTCAAAAATGATGAGCTTTCTCGTCGTCATTAAACCGCGAGCAGCTGAATGATCATGTTCAAACATATTTTCTAAAGCGTTCCAAAATAAATCTAAATCATCCTGTGAAAAACCTGTTTGAGCAGCAAGATGGGCAGATACAAATCCGTGAGCCATATAAACGCCGTAAGGAATCGTATATTTCCGTCCCATTGTACGGTTTTCACCGCTTTGGCTTTCTGCTTCCTTTTCAGTAGCGACAGCCATTCTTGTAATACTGTGTTCCAATGCGACAACGGGTTCCAACGATCTTGAAAAAGTCAATTGGACTGGACCGCGAACCTGTCCCGCCTTTTTCCCCGTATTTAAAACGGCACCAAATGTCCGAATGTCATAGTAATTCTCACACATCCAAAGACGAGCCGCTTCAATTTTGTCCTCTTTTTTTTCTTTTGATTTGACTGTCTTATCTTCGTGAGCTTCATCAATTAAAGAATTGAGAACGGCTTTTTCTTTAACAAAAATGTCATACGGCCGCTGACAATTTTTAACGATTGTCACATAATTTCTAACCTTTCGTTTCAAACAAACATCTGTGACAAGTCCCATCCCGTTTTCAGCGTCTACACGAGGCAAATTTCCTGCATCGGGATCACCATTCGGGTTTCCGTCTTGAACATCATAAATCAATACAAAATCATATCTTTTTTCAATTTGTGTCACGAATATTTCTCCATATTTTTTATATTAATTATTATATGAAATTTACAACTTTCGGATTTTTATTCACTAGTCAAAACTCATTCTTCGCAATTTTCGTTCGTTTCAATTTTTTCCTTTTTGGTAAAGAGATCTTGTCGTTGGTGGTAATAACCGATTGCAAAACGTGCTTGGTCTTCCATTGAAAGGTGAGAGGGTATATCGTTTCCGATTCCGTTGAAAATTTCTCCCAATATATTTTCGTACCAAATTTTTCTTCCGGGATTCGAAAGTTTTGCAAGATGATAATTTTTAAGTTTTAACAATTGCGGATAAACAGTTACGGGAGTGGATGAAGCCGCACCGTAATAATGGTCTCTAATTGTTGTGTTTAAACCAGGATTTACATCTTCTTGTATTTTTTCAAGCACTGCAAAAAGTCTGCCGAGACGATATCCGACGTTCATGTTGTTTGTATCAAGTGACACTTTTATTTCCTCCTCATTTGTTTGGTGTGTTCTGTAATATCGATTTAAATAAGCTTTCAAAATTCCTGCCTGAATGCGAGTTATTTTTTGAGTTGCTCGGATTCGCCGAATTGTTTGATTCAACATTGTAACAGGGTACGGAGTTCCGTTCATAACGGATTGAACAATTGCGCCAGCAAGATTCGGCGGTAAATTATCAATTTTGTTTTTTTGAGCTATCGTCCCTTGTTTGTATTCAGGTTTGCCAAATCCCGATGGTGAATTATCAACTTTTTTTTCTTGAGTCATCGCCGAAAGAATCCAAAATAAAGCATATTTACCTACATCATTTTCAGAACGGACAATTTCAATGTCATCAAAATGCTGTTTGATTTTCATTTCAAATTCTGGAATTGATCCTTGATGCCAAAATCGAATCGAAAGGCGCACTTTATTTGGAACTAATCCTAAAATATAAAATTTGTTCTTAGATTCTGATCGTTGAGCACCCGTATAAACACGTTTGTATAATTGTTCAACAGCTCTTATCTCTGCATCCGGATCATCTTGTGAAGAAAGCAAACACGGAAAAATATCTTCAATTTCATCTTTTTTCTGTGACCAAAAAATAGTTGTTGTGTCTCCAATTTGAACTTTGTTTCTTGAATCTTTTCCGAGAAGTTCATTTAAAGCCGTTGTATATGCAATGGCTGCACTTTCAGAGACAGGGGCATTAAAATTTTGTTTTTTTCCGTAAGATCCGAAAGAATCAAGATTAAATGAAACAATATTTGCGCCTGAGGGGTGTGCATTATAAACTCCTTTAATTGACGGATGTAATCGTGCAATAGGTTTTTGTTCGCCTGTAATCAAACAAATTCCTTCTACATCTGATTCATTTTCAGATGTTAATTGTATTATAGCATATTCTAAAGATTTACAAATAATATTTTCAGATTCAACAATTCTAAATGTTAAATTTGCATTGTTTTCAAAAGCTTGTACCCATGTATCTTTAATAGATTCGTTTTCCATAATTTTAGATACAGGATCGTTTTCTAAAAAAATTAAAACAGGGTTTATGATTGTTTTTGACCTTTCATCCGGAAAAGATTGTCGCAAAGTTTCAAGAAATGCTTTTTGTTTTTCGACAACTCTTAACTTTTCTTTGTCTATTTTATTTTTCGTTTTCGCTTCCTTTTCATTTTTAGGGGTTATAATTCCAAAAACATATTCGACATTGCCCCAAAGGAGATTTGCTTTTATTCCACTTGTCTTTTTAACTTCGGCAGGTACTAAAAACTGTTTTGTTCTTATATTTTTTCCTTCTCCTTCCCTTGTATCTTCGATTGTGATAAATCGCCCATCAGCGTCTAAAACAATGATATAAGGAATTTCTTTTTTCTGCCATCCTTCTGGAGCGATTTGACTGTCCGGCAAAGCTGCTTTCCGTTGATAATATTCGTAAAGTGCCTGAAGAATCATTTCCGAACCTCCGGACTGTCCCATTCAGGAATATCAAGAATACCATTCTCAATTTTAGCTCGGAAAAAAACAGGGTTTGGATCATCAGGGTTTGTGAAATCCATGTCATAAAGCATAAAACCCATATCTTGATTCATATCAATCGGTTTTTCCAAATCTTTGGAATTCAATTCAGACTCTTCAACAAGCCGAAAATAACAAGAAAATTCGCGGCAGCCCAAATAAGGCTGATTAAAACATTGACCTTTTTTTGCACGCCTTTCAAACATTGCATTGTATTTACCAGGATTTTCGTCCTTTCGTTGTTCAGTTGAAACTTCTTCTTCCGCATCAATCAAATATTCCGGTAACGGATTATGAACTTTACCGCGTTTTTGCAGCGGAATGAATTCAAGCTCAGCATAAAGCCGATATTTTACATCTCTTAAGAACAATCCGGCTCGTTGCTGTCTGGAATCTTCGATAATAATACCATTGTTTTTAGAATTCGTTGTCATGACAGACCCAACTTCATTTCGCCGAACAGATATCCATGAAATCGGTTTTAAAATTTCAATTTTTTTGATATTCCATTTTATTGCAGGTTTCCAAAATATTGCCTCAAAAACTGCACGTGCTGCAGAAGGCGTCATAATATCATAGCTCACACGTTCGACTTTCATTTCGGGACGTGTAAAACATGCAAAATCACCGGAAACTTCAAGACAAAATGTTTTATTGAAATATTCCATATTTTCCTCCTTTCTTTTAATTCAGTAATCAAGTATCCAAATATAGGATATTAAATAAAAATAATTAGGATTATACAAAAAAATCATCGGTTTTTAGTTCTTCTGAAACTTGGAGACCTTTAACCGAATCATATAAATGTTCCGAACATTGAACATAGATACCGTTTATTTCTTCAATCATTCCATTTCTTTTCATCTGCTCCAATTGATTCTCGTAAATGATTACAGCATATCCTTGAAGTTGTCTCATCAGATATTTGGTCGGACCGCCCCAACGAAGCTTTTCAATCAATTTCTCAACATCCGCAGATTGTTTTTCATAAATTTTATTACTATTTTGCCCTTCGTCAAATTCATTATTCTCAAATTTATCGAAATATTTGACAATAACTGCATATTGGTTCGAGTCATCAATCATTTTAAATTCATTTGAAGCTTTTCGGAATTGGATTTTCAACAGACAGGCGTTTTTTATAAGCAACTCATTTATTTCTTTTTGGTCAAAATTATTGACTTTTGAATAAAAATTTTTAAAATAAATTTCAAAATTTTCCGGGTTCAGTTGAGTATATTTTTCAGGATTGTACGAATAAAGTTCAAATCCGGAATCTTCTGATTTTCTTAAAAGACCGCGCGGTGCTTTTGTCGGAGATTTAAATACACAGACTTTTCCAATCGTTTGTTTTCCTTCGCGATTACAACGTCCTGCAGCTTGTGCAATACGGTCAAGACCGGAAAGTGCCCGAAATACAACCGGAAAATCAATATCTACTCCTGCTTCAATTATTTGTGTGCAAATAACACGAACCGGTAAATTTTGTTGAAGTTTTAATTTTATTTCTTGAATGATTTGACTTCGATGACGAGAACACATATACCCTGATAAATGAATTGTTCCTTCCGGCATTAAATCATAAAGGTCTGAACAATCCGTTTTAGAACTGACAATACATAATATTTGGTCATATTCAATTAATTTTTCAGCAATCTCTTCCCAAGATGGAGGAGAAGTCAAACTTCCAAAAACTTCTATTTGCACACGTTGAAAAGCTTGAAAGAAGGAAGGGGGATCTGCAATGATTTCTCGTACATCTTTTTCACCAAATACTTTAAATGTGGCTATTTCAGACCCGATATTTCCGGTTAATGCCGGTTGGGTTGCTGTGCATAAAACAATTGATGTTTTAAAACAATGTGACAAACTTTTGACACTCATAAGAATGGGTTTCAGATATTCCGGCGGAAGTGTTTGAGCTTCATCAAGAATAATTACGGAATTTGAAACATTATGTAATTTTCGGCACGCTGAACTTTTAGAAGCAAAAAGCGATTCAAAAAGTTGAACATTTGTTGTAACAACAATCGGGGCATCCCAATTTTCAGTTGCAAGTTTGGATTGAAGCGTTTCTTTTTCGGGTTCCAAATTGCAATGGTGTTCAATCACGTTTTCTGAGCCAAATATCTTTTTGTATTCGGCCGCGGTTTGTTCAATAATACTTGTATAAGGAATGGCAATAATTATTCTTTTTTTCCCATACAAAAGAGCATGCTCTAATGCAAAGGCCATTGAAGAAAGCGTTTTTCCGCCGCCTGTCGGAACGGTCAGTGTAAACAATCCCGGTTCGAGTGAAGCTTTTTCACGGCATTCATTCAAAATCTTTTGCCGTTCTTCATTCACTACGGAACGGTTTGCTGCGGACGTTTTTTGAATCATATAGTTACCAAACAACTCTTTAAGTTCCGGCAATGTTTTGTATTGAGATCTCAATTCTGTCAAATTCGGTGACATAAAATATTCCGTATCTAAATAATCTGCGTCAACTAAACAAGAATAAAGCATACGAATCCACAAATGCAATTCTTCTTGAGAAATTGGCATATTACAAGGAGATGATTTCGGAAACGAAACAGACAAAATTTCATCCGGAATATTTCCTTTTAATGCTTTATCCAAATGATGAAATACTTCTTCTTCTGCAATCCTTTCGGGCAAAGTTTTTCCTTTTGAGCCGCAATCGTCCCAATCCGGAAGTCCCGTATGATGACCTGCAATCAAATATCCTAAAACAATTTCAGATTTGGGAAATGGAATTTTTTGCTCAGAAGCAATTTTTGAACAATAAATTGCTCCTGCAATCGAATGATCAATTTTTTTATAAACTTGTATTTTGTTTGAATCAAGTTCTTCTTTTTCGTTCTCTTCATATTCGCCATTACTTTTTAAAAGATAAGTTTGCCATTCCGGATTAAATTTTCCAAGATCGTGCCACATTCCTGCGGTTTTAAGCCAATCCCCGTTTTCAAAAATATTTGCAAAAGATTCAGCCTAAGATGAAACGCAAAAGAGATGATCTGACAATAAATGATCAACTCTGCCGTCTTCAGTTTTTTTAAAATGAGCTAAAGTATGATTCATAATTATTGTCCTAAAATGGTTATAATTTAACAAATTAATCTGGTAATATATACTAAAATTTTTATAATTGGTAAAGGTTATCAATATGCTATTTATAATAAATATTTTTCGAAATATTAATTCTTAAAACTTATTCGAGAACATTTTATGTTATACACACAAGACGAACTGTTAATGCTTTCCAATATCCAGCATTTTTCTTTCTGTAAAAGACAATGGGCATTCATTGTCATTGAAAATCAATGGATTGATAACAAATTAACAGTTGAGGGGCAAAACCTTCATAGAAAAGCTGATGATGAAACCTTCATCGAAATGCGAAATGATGTGATTGTTACTCGTGCAGTTCCAATTGTATCGTATGAACTCGGTTTATCCGGAAAATGTGATGTTGTCGAATTTCATAAAAATGAAAACGGAATAAATCTTCCCGGAAGAAGCGGAAAATATATTCCGATTCCGATTGAATATAAACACGGAAGCAAAAAGGTGAATGATATTGATATTGTTCAATTATGTGCTCAATGTATGTGTTTAGAGGAAATGCTTCATGTCAACATACCGACAGGGCATATGTTTTATCACAAGACACGACGGCGCGAAGAAGTTCAGCTAACGGAAGAACTGAGAAATAAGGTTCGATCTTTATGTTTGGAAATGCATGAGGCGTTTCGAGCAGGAAGATCTTATCCGGCAGAGCGAAAAAATGGATGCAAAAATTGTTCGTTTTATGATATGTGTCTTCCTGAATCGTTTTCAAAGAGAAAAAATGTACAAGAGTACATTAATGAAAATCTAAAAATGATAAATGAAGTTTAAGAATTAATAAATTGAAATGAGAATTTGAACTTAATTTATATAATATAATAAAATGCGGGAGTTGGAATTATGAAAAAACTCCAAAATGTTTTTTACGTCCTACAACCTGATGTTTATCTTTCAAAAGACGGCGATAATATTGTCGTTTCAAAAGATAAAAAAGAAATTAAGCGTCTTCCAATCCATACAATTGAAAGCATTGTATGTTTTAATTATCAAGGCGTCAGTCCGGCATTAATGCAATTGTGCGGTGAACGCAACATCGGAATTTCATTTTTCACTCCAAACGGCAGGTTTCAAGGAAGAGTTTTAGGTTCAATTCAAGGAAATGTGCTTCTTAGAAAACAGCAATATAGATATTCTGACAATGAAACCGAATCAGCTAAAATTGCACGGAACATGATTTTAGGGAAAATATTTAACAGTCGCGTTGTTCTTAAAAGAGCCGTCAGAGACCATTCTGAAAAATTAAATATTTATGCAATTGAAACTGGTGCCGATATATTGGAAAACAGTATTGAAAAAATCAGGAATGCTGAAGCCCTTAACACAATTCGAGGAATTGAAGGAACTTGTGCCAAAGCTTATTTTGAGTCATTAGATCATTTAATTCTTCACCAAAAAGAAAATTTTTATTTAATTGAAAGAAATCGCAGACCTCCTTTAGACAACATGAATGCTTTACTTTCTTTTCTATACTCTATGTTAACAAATGATATACGGGCAGCTTTAGAATCTGTAGGTCTTGATCCATATGTTGGTTTTCTTCATCGAGACAGACCCGGAAGAGTTTCACTGGCATTAGATTTAATGGAAGAGCTCAGACCTGTGATGGCTGATCGTGTTGCGTTATCATTAGTAAACAGGAAACAAGTCAATTCGAAAGGGTTTATAACCAAAGAAAGCGGCGGTGTTTTGATGAAAGATGAAACGCGTATGACAGTACTCAAAGAATGGCAAGAGAAAAAGAAAGAAGAAATAACACACCCTTTTTTAAATGAAAAAATCGAATGGGGTCTTGTTCCATATGTTCAAGCTCTTCTTTTAGCCCGTTATATTCGCGGAGATTTAGAAGAATATCCACCGTTTTTATACAAGTAAAAAGGAATTTGAAATGTTAATGCTCATTACATATGATGTTAATACTGAGACATCAGAAGGAAAAAAAAGGCTTCGAAAAATCGCGAAAGAATGCCAGAATTATGGTCAACGTGTTCAAAATTCTGTTTTTGAATGTTTAATTGATCCGACCCAATTTGCAAAACTTAAATATAAATTAGAATCAATTATGGACCTTCAAACGGATAGTATCCGTTATTATAATCTTGGAAGTAATTGGCAAAATCGTGTAGAGCATATTGGGGCTAAAGAAAGTTATAATCCCGAAGGTTTTTTATTTGTTTGAAAATTTTAAAAATATGCATAATTATTTTTTGCGAACCCAAAGAACACATGAAAATACGGTAATGTTCGCAAATTTACCGAATAGTGACGTTTTGTAATTTTTTTCTCCGACAATGTTATATCCTTTTTCTTTTTATTGAATATGTTCGCAAAATCACGTAAAAAAACGCTATCAATCTCTTTTGTGATTTTTGCGATGTCGCATCCCTTGCGGATGCGTGGATTGAAACTACGCACCGAAACGAGAAGGAACTTTGATTGACGTCGCATCCCTTGCGGATGCGTGGATTGAAACTAATCTCCTCTGTCGTGAGATTTCCACATAACTTGTCGCATCCCTTGCGGATGCGTGGATTGAAACAAAAAATAACTGATTCAGATTAAACCGTTATCTGGTCGCATCCCTTGCGGATGCGTGGATTGAAACATTTACAACGGCGGAAACAAAAATTTTTGTTTTGTCGCATCCCTTGCGGATGCGTGGATTGAAACAAAGTGGAAACGGCAACCCGATTTAATCAATCGGGTCGCATCCCTTGCGGATGCGTGGATTGAAACAAAATCTTCGCGCCGGCTAAACGACAAGAACCGCGTCGCATCCCTTGCGGATGCGTGGATTGAAACTATCTTGACCCGACGCCGCTCAAAGCCGATTTAAGTCGCATCCCTTGCGGATGCGTGGATTGAAACTCTCATTATCCAAAGACAACGCAGACGACATCAAGTCGCATCCCTTGCGGATGCGTGGATTGAAACTTATTCGAGCAGTTCTCAGACATCTAATTATCGCATGTCGCATCCCTTGCGGATGCGTGGATTGAAACATGAAGCAGCAGCCAATTGTGAACACTGTAAACGGTCGCATCCCTTGCGGATGCGTGGATTGAAACAAAATATCGGCACGGTAAATGCCGTTATCGTAAGTCGCATCCCTTGCGGATGCGTGGATTGAAACCGTCAATCGCCGGATACAGCGTTGAAAAAGACGTGTCGCATCCCTTGCGGATGCGTGGATTGAAACGAACCACTGATCAAACGGAAAAATCATGTCAAAAGTCGCATCCCTTGCGGATGCGTGGATTGAAACAAATTCACAGTGAAATGGGCGCATTCCGGCGCCAGTCGCATCCCTTGCGGATGCGTGGATTGAAACTATTTCGAGTTTATTTCCGTTTTTATCGGTCAAAAGTCGCATCCCTTGCGGATGCGTGGATTGAAACCAAAAAGAAAGCGGATATACTGAAATGAGCAAGCGTCGCATCCCTTGCGGATGCGTGGATTGAAACCGCTGATAGCGAAATTTATATTGTAAAAATGACCGTCGCATCCCTTGCGGATGCGTGGATTGAAACTCATAAAGACGGGTGTTCGCCGTTTCGGGATTATGTCGCATCCCTTGCGGATGCGTGGATTGAAACCAAAAAAAGAAGTGGACGACTTATTAAAATCAATGTCGCATCCCTTGCGGATGCGTGGATTGAAACAAGCGTATTGTATCCGTAAGACTGCCGGCTGATCGTCGCATCCCTTGCGGATGCGTGGATTGAAACAATCGTTTCATCGTCAAGCGCGGTCAATGTCGCATGTCGCATCCCTTGCGGATGCGTGGATTGAAACAATATTTGAATAAAATAAAGAGTGAATCAAATGAGTCGCATCCCTTGCGGATGCGTGGATTGAAACCAAAAACTCTATGCCGAAGACATCTTTAAAATCCGTCGCATCCCTTGCGGATGCGTGGATTGAAACAATAATCATGCCGATTATATGATTTTATCTTCAAGTCGCATCCCTTGCGGATGCGTGGATTGAAACCTTGTGGGGCAATTGAATGTCTGAAGCTTTCATTGTCGCATCCCTTGCGGATGCGTGGATTGAAACCGACGATCGGAACTTCAGCTTTCTGTTTTGTCACGTCGCATCCCTTGCGGATGCGTGGATTGAAACAATAAACACAGTGTCGCCCATTTCTGAAACTCTTGTCGCATCCCTTGCGGATGCGTGGATTGAAACAAAAACAAATCTGACGACCGTTTACGCTTACGATCGTCGCATCCCTTGCGGATGCGTGGATTGAAACGGTCGAAGGCGGTGATTTCGTCGCATGACACACAGTCGCATCCCTTGCGGATGCGTGGATTGAAACAAAATCATTAATGTCAACGGAAGGCGTCGGGACCAGTCGCATCCCTTGCGGATGCGTGGATTGAAACCGATTTTGTCATCATGAATCTTCCAGGAACCCAAGTCGCATCCCTTGCGGATGCGTGGATTGAAACTGGGACGACCAAACGCAAAAACCGAGCAGCCAGGTCGCATCCCTTGCGGATGCGTGGATTGAAACAAGTTCATTTAAAACGCTTTCCCACTCCGAATAAGGTCGCATCCCTTGCGGATGCGTGGATTGAAACTCTTTGAAAGATGCCGGCGTTGTCTCGCCTGTTGTGTCGCATCCCTTGCGGATGCGTGGATTGAAACTGATAAAACGCAACGAGTTGCTCTTGCGCGTCTTGTCGCATCCCTTGCGGATGCGTGGATTGAAACGTAAAACGTCGGATAAACTGGCGCTGCTGGGAAGTCGCATCCCTTGCGGATGCGTGGATTGAAACAGTATCAATCAAATTAAAATATCTACGAAATGCAGTCGCATCCCTTGCGGATGCGTGGATTGAAACTGTTTAATTCTTTCATTAACGGGTCGATAAGGTCGTCGCATCCCTTGCGGATGCGTGGATTGAAACGGATGAATCCCGTCCCATCTTTTCGAGAATGGCGTGTCGCATCCCTTGCGGATGCGTGGATTGAAACCTTAAATTCGGAATATGTAAGCCATTTATCCGCGTCGCATCCCTTGCGGATGCGTGGATTGAAACTATCGTTACGTTATGGGGAAATGGGCAGCGTCTCGTCGCATCCCTTGCGGATGCGTGGATTGAAACGGCAGCAATAACACGATTAACTGGCGCTGTTTTCGTCGCATCCCTTGCGGATGCGTGGATTGAAACGTGAAAATATCCGGATCGTCAGAAACGTCAAAAAGTCGCATCCCTTGCGGATGCGTGGATTGAAACCGTAGACGGCGGCAATGCGTGGGCGAAAATAGAAGTCGCATCCCTTGCGGATGCGTGGATTGAAACTGACAACTTCGCCGCGCTTCCACGCTGCTTTGATGTCGCATCCCTTGCGGATGCGTGGATTGAAACTCGCCGAGTGCGCCGCCAATTTCCGCGGCAAGACGTCGCATCCCTTGCGGATGCGTGGATTGAAACCGTGTACTCCGATTGCTGGATCCCATGCAATACAGTCGCATCCCTTGCGGATGCGTGGATTGAAACGTTAAAAACATAAAGATAAGTTGCATTTGCCGGAGTCGCATCCCTTGCGGATGCGTGGATTGAAACTAAGCTATATCAGACTTATTACCTACTCTTACAGTCGCATCCCTTGCGGATGCGTGGATTGAAACGCACAGGCGTGAACAAACATTTTTAATTTTTCGCGTCGCATCCCTTGCGGATGCGTGGATTGAAACACTTTTTACCACATTACATTATAGAAGAAATGAGTCGCATCCCTCACGGATGCGTGGATTGAAACGGACTGCCGGGATTATTGCCCCCCGAACCGTTTTGTCGCATCCCTCACGGATGCGTGGATTGAAACATTTCCATGTCGAAAATGCGATTCCCGATCATGAAATCGCATCCCTCACGGATGCGTGGATTGAAACTTTACCGGAAATTGCATCTGTTGATTTCATAACGTCGCATCCCTCACGGATGCGTGGATTGAAACGGGTACAAGTTGAAAGAAGATGAAGAAGAAACTGGTCGCATCCCTCGCGGATGCGTGGATTGAAACTTTCGTGGGTTTGGCGCTGCTTCCGGCTACATTAGTCGCATCCTTCGCGGATGCGTGGATTGAAACATTGTCCTGCCTGACAATGAAACAAACACAACGCGTCGCATCCCTCGCGGATGCGTGGATTGAAACAAACAACCGGTCGAAGAAGAATTTGTCGTCACTTGTCGCATCTCTCGCGGATGCGTGGATTGAAACATCACGCTCGGAAGCGGAACCGCAAACGGCATATGTCGCATCCTTCACGATGCGTGAATTGAAACAAAAATAAAGAAAATGCTCCGACCGGGATTTGAACCCGAGTCACAGGAGTGAGAGTCCTGGATGATTGGCCGCTACACTATCGGAGCATTCCGATATATTTTTCCGATAAACAAATGATAAAACAGTTGCCGCGAATTCGAGAAAATCTCAAACTGCAAGCAAAAGAGAGATTTAAGGTATAAAAAGATTATTGTAACGTTTTTGAAATTGAAATTTGTTAAAAAACGCCGCCGGCTGAAAATGAAATCCAGACGGTAAGCAGCATGAGAAACGCGTATTTCAAACCGGCGGCGGCTTTTCCTTTTTGAAGTTTGCCGATCATAAGGCCCGAGAAGAATGCCTGAATCAAAAGCATCCGATAAATCAGAACGGCGGATTCATAAGCGGAATCCGCGGCATGGGTTTGAGCCGTTAAAGTATTCATGGAATCAAACTGTTTGATTAAAAGAACAGCAATTCCGATAAAGAGCAGAAATGAAATGAATAAAACGGTTCCGTAAACGGATTGTTTGGAATTTCTTTCTTTTTTTAAATTCACGGCTTCCTGAATATCAAAAACGGCGGCGTCAATGGATAAATGCATCAAACCGCCGGATTTTTCGGCGGCGGTTATCACCGATGCCGCTCTTTGGATGAGTTTGGAATCATTCCGCTTTCCGAAATTTTCAAGACACGTTTCAAACGGGATGCCCGTTTTCATTTTAAGTCCGATGAGCCGGATTTCATCTTCAAAACCGGTTCTGTTTTTGCCATTTATTTGATTCGTTTTATGAGAGATTTCAGACAAAGCTTCCTGAAGCGTTAAACCGCCTGCAACTAAATCAGATAAACCGCGTAAAAATCCGGGAAGCTGTTCTTCAATCATTTCAATTTTTCTTTGATGTTTTTCTTCAAAATAAATGAAAGGCAAAAAGAATACAAGAGCGGTGAAAAGAACGGCGGATTCCGTCGTGAGAAAGATGAAAAGAAACGGAAAATCGGAAATCAAATATGATTTTTCAAAAAACGCATAAAATACGAAAACGGTAATCGCCGCACAAACCAAACCGAGAATAAAAGACAAAAATGGATTTTGCTCAAAATGAGAAAACGGATTTTTCAAAAAATCAAAATAGGCGCCGTAATTTTCTCTTAATTTCATCTTTTCTGCAATCGAAAAGTCGTCATCATATTCTGTTTTTTGTCTCATTTGAATCCTCAAATTGAGAAAAACGGCACGGTTCATAAATTTTTTGATTTTTTCAAAATCGGCAGGTTTATTTTGAAGCATTTCAAATCGGATTATGAACCAATTTATCCGCTCTTATGATCTGATTAAACCGCACGCTTCCGTCTCGATTCTGAAAACAGATGACGGCCGGATTCGGTATCACATTTCCGAACCCGAAGTCAGTCCTGAAAAAAGAAAACTTTTTCAAAAAATTCTGGCGCTTTTGAACGATTCTTCAAATCCGGATTTGTTTGAATGGAATGATTTGAACGGGCCGAACAAATTGAATGATTTGAACGAATCGAACAAATTGAATGATTTGAACGAATCGCGCAAGTCGGACGAATTAAACGATTTGGTCGGCTCAATCGATTCAACGGATTCGAAAACTTCGGCTCACTCCGGCGATTCTGTTTCCGTTTTGGAAAAAAGCATTTCGAAATTATTGGACCTTTATTCAATTCATCTGACTGAGTCTGATTTTGAAGTTCTGAAATACTATATCCGCCGCGATTTTTATGAATTCGGCGCTGTTTGGCTGCTGCTGAATGATCCGGACATCGAAGATATTTCATGCAGCGGCGGCAATCTGCCGATTTATGTTTTTCATCGGCAGTACGGGTCGGTTCAAACAAATATTGTGCTTTCGGAAGATGAAGCTGACAAACTTGTTCGAAAAATGGCGCAATGTTCGGGGAAACAAATTTCGGTTGCCGAGCCGATGACGGATGCCGTTCTTCCGGACGGTTCGCGTGCTCAGCTGACTTTGGGAAATGAAATCACAACCAAGGGAAGCACTTTTACAATCCGCCGGTTCAATGAAAAACCGTTTACGCCTTATGAATTGGTTCAGAACGGAACATTTACGGCGGAAATGACGGCTTACCTTTGGCTGTGCGCCGAGTCCAATATGAATCTCATGTTTGCCGGCGGAACGGCGAGCGGAAAAACAACGTCATTAAATGCGGTCTGCCGCTTTATTCCGATTGACAAAAAAATCGTATCCATTGAAGATACGCGGGAAATTAATCTGCCGCATTTGAATTGGATTTCGGGAGTTTCAAGAATCAAGCAAAAAACCGTCGGTTCTGCCGGGTCTGCCGGGTCTTTTGGTTCTTTTAGTTCTGTCACTTCTGCCGGTTCCGCTGAAACGGCTGCCGGCGAAATTTCACTTTACGATTTGCTCAAAGCCTCGCTTCGGCAGCGCCCGGAATATATTTTGGTCGGCGAAGTCCGCGGTTCGGAAGCGTATGTTTTGTTTCAGGCGATGTCAACGGGACACACAACGGTTTCAACGATGCACGCCGAATCCGTTGACACGCTGATTCACCGCCTTGAAAATCCGCCTATGAATGTGCCGCGCGTTATGATTCAAACGCTGGATGTTTTGGTCATTTTGGCGCAAACGGAAGATGAAGGCCGTTTTTCAAAAAAATGTTTGTCGATTTATGAAATTTTAGAAACTGATCCGCAGACTTCGGAAATTTTGACGCAGGAAATTTTCAGCCGAAATGAAAACGAAAATGAAAACGAAAACGAAAAAATGAATTTGGAAAAGTCTTCGGTTTTGGAAAAAACAAGAATTCGAAAAGGATGGACGGATGAAAAGTTAAAAAATGAGTTTGAGAGAAGAGTTTCAGAAATTCAAAAAATCGTTGGTAATCTCAGCTCTGATTCTGAGTCTTCTGTCGATTTTGAATCTGAAATTTCGGAGGCGGAATTATGATTTCAAATCCTCCGATCCGGTTTGTTTTCAAAACTGCTTATCGTTTTTTCGGTAAAACTTCTGAAGAAATCCGCCTGCCGTTTTTGGGAAAAAATTTGAAAAAAAGCCGGATGTATTTTCCCGAATCTCTTTATTTGTCAGTGATGTTTTTTGTATTATCCGCCGTTACAATTCTTTGGATTTTGGCGGAAGCGGCTGTTTTCATATTCAAAACGGCAGGCGGGATTGAACCTGAAACAGCAGATCTGATCTCGGTTTTTGTTTTTGCCGGTTTTATTTTTGCAATTCTTTTCATCGCTGTTCTTTTTTATTTTATACCATATTTCAAAGCTTATGACCGTAAAATCAAAATTGAACAGCAATTGCCGTTTGCCGTCAATTACATGGCGGCGATGACGTTTGCCGGAATCCCGACGAGCGAGATTTTTGCCGCCGTCTCCCAAAACAAACTTCAAACCGTTTACAAAGAACTGTCCGCCGAAATGAAAAACATTGAACTCCAAGTTCATGTTTTCGGAGAAGATTATCCCGCGGCCCTTCAAAAAACGGCAAACGAAACCGTATCGCCGCTTTTTTCCGATTTTCTGGCCGGCGCAAAAAACACAATGGTTTCCGGCGGCAGCTTCCAAAAATTCATTCACTCCAAAAAACATGAATATCGAAGCCTGGCCGCGCGCCGAAAAGAAAAATATTTTCAAACCCTTGAAATGTTTTCCGAAATTTATCTGACCGTCTTTTTAGCAATGCCTCTTTTCTTTATGATTTTATTTTACACACTGGCGCCGCTTTCAGGACCCCAGACAGAACAAATGAAAATGCTGACATACCAGATTGTTCCGTTTTTAGGAATATTCTTCCTGCTGATTTTGGAAATAATGAATGAAAAAGAAGACTTGTAATCAAATGAATTTAAAAAACGGAGACGGATTGTTGAAAATTTTCAAAAAAGGAAGCAGCTCGCGCGCGGGAACGGCGGCAATGGCAGCGGCAGCAAGCAGGAATGGCAGCAGACAAGCCGGCAAGTCTGCAACTGTATTTACAGAAACAAGATGGCAGCGACAGCAAACGGAAACAGTAAAGTAACAGCGACAAAACGGAAACGGTGAGGTAACAGCGGCAAAACGGAAACAGTAAGGTAACAGCGGCAAAACGGAAACAGTAAGGTAACAGCGGCAAAACGGAAACGGTGAGGTAACAGCGGCAAAACGGAAACAGTAAGGTAACAGCGGCAAAACGGAAACAGTAAGGTAACAGCGGCAAAACGGAAACAGTAAGGTAACAGCGGCAAAACGGAAACAGTAAGGTAACCTGTGCCCACGCTCGCGTAGCGAGCGGATGTGATAAAAATGAGATGATACACACGGAAATGCAGTCAGCAGTGCATGCAATCGGCAGTGTATGCAGTCGGCAGCGCATGCAATCGGCAGCGCATGCAGTCGGCAGTGCATGCAATCGGCAGTGTATGCAGTTCACAATGAGAACGATCAGCAACATAAAAAAATAAAAATTCGAAATGAAATTTTTGAAAAACAGTTTATTGTTTAAATTGAAAATTATTGAAAGCAACGGCCCGTTTTTCGATGATTTTTTAAAACCGAAACATCATTTTTGTTAAAGTTATAGAAAAACGAACCCCCGTTTTACTCTCTTTATTTCAAGGAAGAGGGGGTTCGGGTTTGAAAAGTTCATGAAAACGATGTTTCGGATTAAAAACAGAATAAAAGTCGTTTTCCGGCCTTTATTCCTTTAATTTTTTTGTGTTTTGCATTGTGTTTTGCATTGCGTTTTACATTGCGTTTTACATTGTGCTTTACATTGCATTTCACATTAAACTTTAATCTGCTTCAAATCTTTGACATCCAGATTCTTTTCAACCAGATGCCATTCGATTCCCATTGCATCGGCGACACCCTTTCCGTAATTCGGATCGGCGCGGAAACAGTTGACAGCGTGGCGGACTTTTGTTTGGAGCGTCGCGCCTTCAATGTTTCTGCCTGTGTTTTCAAAGAGCAGCTTCTGCTTCTCAGGCGTCATCAAACGGAACAATTTTCCGGGCTGCGTGTAGTAATCGCTGTCATCCTCACGGAAATTCCAGTTGTCAATCGGTCCCGTCCAGTCGAGCGCCGGCACCTTAAACTCAGGCTGCTCTTCCCACTCGCCGTAACTGTTCGGCTCGTAACCGAGCGTGCTGCCGTAGTTGCCGTCAACACGCATCTGCCCGTCACGGTGGTAAGCATGGAGGCCGGAGCGCGGTTTGTTGACCGGAATCTGGTAGTGATTCACACCGAGTCTGTAGCGCTGCGCATCACCGTATGAGAACAAACGTCCCTGAAGCATTTTGTCCGGCGAGAAGCTGATTCCCGGGACAACGTGCGCCGGATTGAAAGCCGCCTGTTCGACGTCGGCGAAGTAGTTGTCCGGATTTTTGTTCAGCTCCATTACACCGACTTCCATAAGCGGGAATTCGCCGTGGTACCACACTTTTGTCAGGTCGAACGGATTGTACGGCATCTTTTTGGCCTGCTCGTCCGTCATCACTTGGATAAACATTGTCCAGCGCGGGAATTCACCTTTCTCAATGCTTTCGTACAAATCACGCTGATGGCTTTCACGGTCCATGCCGACAATTTTGCAGGCTTCCTCGTCGGAAATGTTTTTGATGCCCTGCTGCGTCGTCAAATGGAATTTGACCCAAACGCGCTCATTCTTGTCGTTCATCATGCTGTAAGCGTGACTGGAGAAGCCGTGCATATGCCTGTAAGAACAGGGAATGCCGCGATCGCTCATTGTGATTGTCACCTGATGAAGCGTTTCCGGCAGAAGCGTCCACCAGTCCCAGTTGTTTTTCGGGCTTCTCAGATTCGTCCTCGGATCACGTTTCACAACGTGGTTCAGGTCCGGGAATTTCAGCGGGTCGCGAATGAAGAAAACGGGGGTGTTATTGCCGACAAGATCCCAGTTTCCGTCTTCCGTATAGAATTTCATGGCAAAGCCGCGAATGTCGCGTTCTGCATCCGCTGCGCCGCGCTCGCCGGCAACGGTTGAGAAGCGGACAAACATTTCGGTCTGCTTTCCGATTTCAGAGAAGATTTTTGCTTTTGTGTATTTTGTAATGTCATGCGTGACGGTAAATGTGCCGAACGCGCCGGATCCTTTGGCGTGCATACGTCTTTCGGGAATGACTTCGCGGTCGAAGTGCGCCATCTTTTCAAGATACCAGACATCCTGCAAAAGAACAGGGCCGCGCGGGCCTGCCGTCATAATGTTGTTGTTGTCGGCGACAGGTGCGCCGTTTACGGACGTTAATTTATGTGAGCCGGACATTTGATTTACCGTTTCTTTTTTTTCTTGATTTGTATTCAAATCGAACACCTCTTTTGAATCAATTGATTCAGTTATTTTTATAATAGTGTTCTAGATGTATAAATATGTTGGTGAAATATAATTTTAATATATTGGAATATTGCAGATATTTCAAAGTAAACAAATTAAAAGTTAAAAACAAAAATAATAAAAAGACATAAAAACCGAAACAGAAGAACAAAAACAGAATTGAAAATAAAGAGCAAACAAAAAAATCGGAAATGAAAAAGTCAAGACCGAAAACACAAACAAAAAGATCAAAACCAAAAACCCAAATAAAAAATCAGAAACAAAAAACAAACAAAAAAATAGAAACGAAAACGATTAAAACCAAAACCCTCAAACAAAAAAACCAAAAACAAAAAGATTCGAAACCAAAAGCTCAAATAAAAAAATCAAAAACAAAAAGATTCGAAACCAAAAGCTCAAACAAAAAAATCAAAAACAAAAAGATTCAAAACCAAAACCTCAAACAAAAAATCAAAAACAAAAAAATCAAAAACAAAAAAATTCAAAACCAAAACCTCAAACAAAAAATCAAAAACAAAAAGATTCAAAACCAAAACCTCAAACAAAAAAATTCAAACAAAAAGATCAAAATCAAAAAATTAAAATGAAATCAAAAAGAATAAAAGGAAAACATTCTTTATGGAATCAAAATGCGATTATAAAAAGGCGGTTGTATGAATCAAAAAAGCAAAGCGGAACAATACGGCAAACAAATGAATTTCTCAAAAACGGCCGGCTCCGATTTGTCTTCAAATGCGCCGAAAGATGTCCGCCTCTATCTTTATTATGCCAATCAATGCGACCCGCGGAAATGCAGCGGCAAAAAGCTGGTTAAATTTGATTTGGCCCGCCAGTATGAAAACATCGGCGAAACGCCGAGGGGCGCAATTTTAATGGACCCGACGGCCGAGCAGGCGCTTTCCCGCGCCGACAGTTTGAAAAAAGGCATTATTGTTTTGGACTGTTCCTGGGAACATGCGGAAGAAATGTTTCCGATGCTTGAAAAATTCGATCTTCAAAGGCGTGCGCTTCCTTATCTTTTGGCGGCAAATCCGGTTAATTTCGGCCGCCCGTTTCGTTTAAATTCGGCGGAAGCATTTGCGGCCGCGCTTTATATCATGGGGCGAAAAGAGCAGGCTGAGAAAGTTATGTCCAAATTCAATTGGGGGCATTCTTTTTTTGAACTGAATGAAGAACCGCTGAAGGATTACGCGGCGGCGAAAAACAGCACGGAAGTCGTGGAAGCTCAAAGTTTGTATATTGATTTTGATTAAAAGATCTTGGGAAGTGCCATTCATGGAAAATTTTCAGACATTTAAACAAAACATCAGTTCATGGTCTTTTGAAACAGTATTATCTTTGCTTGGATTTGCTTTCGCCGTCTATTTTTTAGGAAGTTGGAGTAATATCGTTTTATCCGGCTTGCTTGGAATTATTTTAACAATTCTTATTTTCAACAGAAATGAAAAAGTGATTCGATTTTTGACAAACGGAATCGTTTTTTTAATGGGCGCTTATTTTTTGCTCACGTTATACGGCGCAGCCATCGGTTTTGATAAAACAAACGGCATGCTTTCCGAATCCTATTCTTACCCTGTTCTCTTTATCGTATTTTTTATTTCGTTTTATACATTTTTCGCCGGCTTAAATGAAATTAAAAAAGAATTCAAAAACAAAACAGAAAGCAAAATCGAAAACAAAACAGAAAACAAAAACAAAAAAGAAGTTTTTAAAGAAAAACAAATGACGATTGGGTTCGTTATTCTTGCTTTTTTCCTTATAATCATTTCAGCGGCTGCGATTCATTTTTTTGAAAATCCTCTGTTTCTGCCGAAATTCACCACTTTCTTTGCTCTTGGAATCCTTTTTCCGGTTTGCGTTTTTTACATAATGTATGTTTTATTATTTTGGAAAATTATTCCGGGCATTCAAAGTATCATTTGGCTCCCGTATTCACTTTACGTTGTTGACATTTTGACAATGTTTGTTCGCCTCATACATCCGGTCGGCGACTATTTCCCGAACATTGATCTCACATTTATTCACGCGAATGCGAATGAATTTCATGAAGTTATCGTCGCAGGCATTCTCGTTTCATTCTTATATATGATTGCGGTTTTTGTCCTTTTCAAAATATTTGCTCTTCTGAAACGGGTTATTCGGAAAAACCAAGCAAAATGGGATAACTTTAAAAAAGAATTAAGTGAACAAACAACAAAAGTCAAAATCAGCTTTTATACGCTTTTAACATTGATTTTTATATGTCTGACAAATCCGGTTGTTTCATTATTCAACGGGGGAACTTACGTGTTAAATAGCGGCAGAGTTCACTTTTTTATTGTTCACAGTTTTCAGCCGAGATTAAGCATAATGAAAAATGAGATTATGATGATGTATATACCGTTTCTTTTTATTTTGTTGATTTTTATCCTTTTAGCATGCGTTTTATTTTGTCTCAGCAAAAGAAAATCGGGTAAAATATCCAAATTTGAGTATCTTCCGATTATCTTGTACACGATACTCATATGCGTTTTCTTCTACGCATTGCTTGTGATTTTAACATTCATGTTTGTTCCGATATTATGACCGATTAACAAACATTTTACATAAATCTCAATAAAATTATTAAATCAGAAAGTGGTTTTGAATATATCTGTCACATTCTTTTAATAGCACGTTAACCTCTATGATAAAGTGATTTTTTATGAAACCGTCCTCACTCACATTTGTTAAAGCATATTCGGGAGATAATATTGATTTTTTGTACAAAAAAATCACGGAAGACATTGTTCTTGACGGCAAAGACATTACTTTCGGGCACGCCGGAGAACCGAAAAAAGCGCGTGAAATTTACGCGGTGATTCAGATTTACGGCCAAGCGATTGATGATGTTTTGGCCGGTATCACACCCGAGAATTTCAGATGGGCGGGAGATAAAATCACCGATTATCAGGACAGCTTCCTTGTGCCGCTCTGCGATGTCGGAAAACGCCAGGGCGATGACACTGATTTTGAATACACTTATATTGAGCTGATGCGCAAATTCCAAACGATTGAAGGCGAAATCGATCAGATGGAAGTTTCCAAAGAAAAACTGGCGGAAAACTTGGAATCCGGAATCCAGTCCAACCAGAATGTCGGCACCATTTATCATCCGATGTATTGGAATTCACACAATCCGCCGTGTTTTAACTGGTATCAGGTGCGTTTGCTGGACGACAATCAGGTGTCTCTTCGCCTGCTGTTCCGTTCCAACGATTACGGCGACGCGGTTTGGGCCAATCTCTGCGGTATCGCAAAAGCATTTAACGAACTCGTGATTAAACCCGCCGGCTGCGAACTGGTTGAAATCATTTTAACCTCAACGTCCGCGCACATTTACGCCAACGAAGCCGATTTGGCAAAAAAAGTGTCCGGATTTGATTGGGACAAGGAAAAGAATGAAAAGAAAGCGCCGATATTAAGATTACTCGGCCACAAATAATCAAAAAATCAAAAATAATCAAAAAATTAAAAATAATCAAAAAATCAAAAAATTAAAAATAATCAAATTTCAATTTTCAAATATATTAAAATATTGAGGATATAAAAAATGTCTGAAAAATACGGTAAAGTTTATTTGGCAGGTTCAGGTCCGGGAGATCCTGATTTGCTGACGGTGAAAGTCCGCCGTCTCATTGACGAAACGGATGTCGTGATTTACGATCAGCTTCCCGGGGAAGCGATTTTAAGCTTAATCCCTGAAAAAACCGAAAAAATCGACGCCGGCAAATATGCCGGAAATCATACGCTGACGCAGGATAAAATCAACGAAGCCATCATTGAAAAAGCCAAAGAAGGCAAAATCGTTCTGCGCCTCAAAGGCGGCGACCCGTATGTTTTCGGACGCGGCGGCGAAGAAGCCGAAGAGCTGGTCAAAGTCGGCATTGAATTTGAAGTCGTTCCCGGAATCACATCCGCCGTTGCCGCTCCGGCTTACGCGGGCATTCCGATTACGCACCGCGACAGCAATTCGATGGTGACGTTCATTACCGGACACGAAGATCCGACCAAAGAAGAAACCGGCCTTGACTGGGAACTGCTTGCAAAATTCGACGGAACGCTTGTCATTTTCATGGGCGTTAAAATGCTGGAACGCAACTGCGGCGAGCTCCTCAAGTACGGAAAAGACCCGAAAACGCCCGTCGCTTTGATTGAAAAAGGAACACGCCCCGACCAGCGCGTGACCGTCGGAACGCTTGAAAACATCGCCGCGTTGGCGGAAGAGAGAAATGTCAAAGCGCCCGCGATTACCGTCATCGGAAATGTCGTGAATTTGCATGACATTTTGGGTGAACAGCACACAGATTATTGATTTAATGTTACATTCAAATATTGTTCTGATATTGATTTGTTAATAATTTCGGAGAGATGAAGATGGAAAAAAAACCTGTTCTTGCAATTATGCGGCCCGAAACTTACACGGACGCTTCGGAAGATGCCGCAGCTGCCGCCGGATTTCAGCCGTTTTCGGTTCCTGTTGTCACATTGAAAGGAATGAAAGACGAGGCGTTTGACGGTTTTGCACAGCGTGTTCTCTCCCAAAAAACAGATCTTGTGATTTTCACAAGCGCAAACGGCATTGAATATACGCTGAAAAATTTGGACGGCGTCGGTGAAAAGGATTTTCTGGAGGCTTTGAAAAAGGTTCCAATCGCTGCCATCGGCCCGACAACGCGGAAGAAATTGGAGAGCTGCGGCCTGCAAAGTTCGATGATGCCCGGCGAATACAGTTCGGAAGGATTGGTCAGTGATTTGGGAAAAGATGTTTCCGGCAAAGTGATTGACATTCCGAGAAGCTTTTACGGATCGGAAGTCTTGGTCAAAGGCCTTGAAGATGCCGGCGCTGTTGTTTATCAAACGCATGTCTACACGCTTGACGTTCCGGAAGGCGCGCTTCAGGAAGAACTGATTGAAAAAGTGCTGGCGGGAGAAATTGATGCTTTTGCGTTTACCAGTACGATGATGGTGAAAAACTTCATGGCGCTTGCCGATAAAAACGGCGACCGGGATGAAGTCATTGAACGGCTGAATGAAGCAATTGTCGGCGCAATCGGCTACCCGACGGCGCAAACGGTTGAAAGTTTCGGCGTCAATGTGGATGTTGTTCCCGATGAATTTACGTTTGAAGCGCTGGTTGAAGCGATGAAGGAAAGAATTACCCATATTTGATTTTGGTTATAAACGATATCTATATAACAAAGAGAATTATTTTATTTCACATCCCGTTTCAAAATCGGCAGACGTAAGGATTTTTATTAAAAATAATTTAAATATAATCTAAATATAATCTAAATCATTCAAAAATTAACAAAAGAGGAAAAAAACATGGTTATCGGAGTTACAATGTTAAATGTATTGCCGGGTTCGGAAAAGAACGCTTACAACGATTTAAAGTCCTTTGACGGCGTCAAGGATGTTTACCACGTTTTCGGCGAGTTTGACTTTGTTGTCATCGTTGAACTTGACACGCTTCGCGAACTCAACGACATCGTCGACAAGATCCGCGAAAGCCCGAACGTGACGGCAACGCAGACGATTGTCGGTGCTGAGCTTTAAGTTTATTATTATTGGTTTGAGTGAAATTTTTCATTCAAACAAATTCTTTTTTGAAACGTTGTTAATTGTTAAGGCGAAGCCATAAAAAATCGCGAAGCGATTTTTCTGCAAACGCCTCCCTCCTTTTACCCTTGAAATTTTGTGAGCGAAGCGAGCAAAATTTGTTGACAAGATCCGCGAAAGCCCGAACGTGACGGCAACGCAGACGATTGTCGGTGCTGAACTTTAAGTTTATTATTATTGGTTTGAGTGAAATTTTTCATTCAAACGAATTCTTTTTTTTGGATTTTTAATCCACCCCTGTTAGATTGACAGATCTATTTTGCTCCACTTTCTGTTCGCAGCAAATTTTAATCTGCACATATAGAAGAATGCGGCAATAATATAATCAAATGTGGTTTCAATCCACGCATTCATGAAAGATACGACTCAATTACATAATCGGCAGGGAATCTCTGAGCGTTATTTCAATCCACGCATCCGCGAGGGATGCGACTGCCGGCGTTGTCAGCTATTGTTTGTTCGTTGTCGTTTCAATCCACGCATTGTGAAGGATGTGACTTTAAATCCCGGTCGGAGCATTTTACTTTTTAATTATTTTGTTCATTTTCAATTTTGAGTTTTTCAACATAATAAAACGGCCTGCCGTTTTTATTTTCATCATCTTTTGTCTTATTATTCATCAATTTGCTGTCGGGAAATCTTTCAAAGCAAAAATCCGTTATAAAATACAAATTTCCCGTTGATAATTTCATTTAACCATATCAAAAAAATCATTCATTCTATAATTGTTTTTAAAAAGAACCGGCCATTTATTTGAAGTCCGCCGCCGGCGGGCGGAAATACATTTAGCATCAATGGTGAGTAAACATCATTGAAGCCGGCAATTTATTTGGTCTCCGCATACCGGCAAGCGGAGATACATTTCGCATCCGAAATCAAAATTGAATTTCGGCTCTGATACAATGAAGTAACAGAGGAATTGACAAAGTAATTCTTGTCAAATTAAAAAAAGAACCGTGTCTATAAATACCTTTTTTAATATTTTCAAAAAAGATTTATCTAATTTCTATAAAAAAGAACGTTAATAAAAGAACCGAAAAAGAGTTTGTTTTTTCTCTTTTTCGCACATCGTTTCAGCAAAATTTAAACAAATTTCGCTCTCTTCGACAAATATTTCGGCAGCGGCAATCCTCTGTAAGGCATGCCGGCGATTTCTTTACCGATTCTTTCATTCAATTCTTCAACCGTCATTTCCTGCTGGAACGGCTTGTTCGGCTGAGATTCGGCACGGATTGTCACAGTCAGTTTACCGGTTTCAGCTTCTTTGTCGCCGATAACAACCGTGTACGGAATCCATTCGGTTCCGGCTTCTCTGACTTTTTTGCCGAGTGTGAGTTCACGGTCATCATAATCGACTCTGAACTTGAGATCGGAAGCCACCTTTTCAGCAATTTCAGAATGCTTTTCGGAAACCGGAATCACACGAACCTGAGTCGGTGAAAGCCAAACCGGAAGCGTTGCGATTTCGCCTTTGGCGCTGTTCATCGCCGCTTTTTCGAGAAGCCCGTAAATGCAGCGCTCGATGGCACCGCTCGGAGAGCAGTGAAGGACGGTCGGGCGCTTGATTTCGCCGTCGGAATCCGTGTAATTAATGTCATAGCGTTCCGCGTTTTCGACGTCAATCTGAACGGTTGAAAGCGCGCTGGCTTTGTCGGACGAATCAACGAAGTTGAATTCAAATTTCAAGACGAAATAGAAGAAGCGGGTGTCCCACATTTCAACAAGAACGGGCTTGTTGACTTTCTGAACCATCTTTTCGATGAGCTCTTTGTTTTCTTCGTAGAAATCTTTCGTAAAACGGATCGCAATTTCAAAGTCATCGAGTTCGATTCCGATATTGTCCAACACGTCAATACAGAATTCGTACTGCTCAAAGAACTGTTCCTTTGCTTCGTCCATGCCGCGGCAGAGCGTATGCATGTCCGGCATCGTAAATGCGCGGAGACGGCGGAGGCCGACGAGTTCGCCGCGCTGTTCTTTTCTGAAACTGTAGCGGGTGAGCTCAATCATTTTAAGCGGCATGTTTCTGTAAGAAATCGTCATGTCATGGTTCATCAAAAACTGGCCGAAACAGGCGGCGAATCTGAGGAACATATGGCGCTTATCGGATTCGATGGAATATTGTCTTGCCGGGAACCGATCCAGATACTTTTTCAAAGTCGGGTGGTTCATGTCATACATAATCGGCGTTTCCACTTCCATCGCGCCGAAATCAGAAACACTGCGCTCGACAACATAATTTTCAAGCAAAGATTTCATGAGGCGGCCTTTCGGATAATATCTCATGTTGCCGGAATCAGATCCCGGCTCGTAATCCGCAAGCTCAAGCTTTTTCATAAGCTCGACATGCGGCGGCGGCGCGTTGACCGCTCTGTTTTTGGAAACTTCATAATTGACGAATTTCTCAAGCTTTTCACGGCCCTTCAAATCAAAATCGGAAACCTCGTGCATTGCGCCCGTTGTGTCCATAATTTTAAAGTAAGATTTCGCGGCGCTTTCCGCTTTCAAAGCTTCGGAAACAACGTCGTCGTCTTCGGAAAGCTGAACACTTGCACCGCAGGCATTTCCTTTCAGCGCGGCAACACTTCCGCCGGCAGCCGTTCCTGCACCTGCGCCTACACCTGCGCCTTCCGCTGTTTCATCCACACAGATGTGTTTGGACAATTCCGACAGCGGATGTCCTTTGCAGCTGACTTTGAACGCCTTGTACCAGCCGAACGGCGCACGTTTCACAACAAGACCGTCTGCCGCAAGTCCTGCTTCAATTCCTTTTAACACGGAAACGCCGACATCCGGCGCGGAAAGACTGGAACTGAGATGAGCGTACGGATAAATCATCACTTTGTCGGTTTTGACCTGCTCTAATGTGTTTTTAATCTGAGCAACAGCGGCAGCCACAGTGCCGTCCGGATTTGCTTCATCGCATTTTTCGACTGCGATAAATGCCGTCAGCGCTTCTTCGAGGCGTCCGGCTTTCATATCGTCGCTGATTTCCTCAGCGATTTTCGTTTTCTTTTTGGTTTCATACTCGATGTAATCCGAGTGAATGAGAAGCATTTGCATAAAATTTACACCTGAAATTTTGAATTTTTCAAATAATCTAACAGTCTTAGAGATGGGAATTGAATGCGGTTCAATTATTTAAACATTAATGAAACAAAAAAGAAGCGTAAAAGGCTTCATCATTAAAAAACGGGGTTCGGATTTAATGAACGGATTCAAACATTTGTGCAGCCCGCGCGCGGAAGCGACATGGGAAGCAGCAAACAGCAACAGGCAGCAGCAACAGGCAGCAGCAAACAGAAGCAGACAGCAGCAGACAGGCGGGCAAGTCTGCAACTATATTGACGGAATTGATACGAAAACTGCCGAAAGCCGCGGCGGCAATAAGGTAATCTGTACTCCCGTTCGCGAAAGCGAACGGCTGCTCCTAAGAGAAACAGATGCCAATGAAACGCAGACCACGCTGTTGCTTAACGGATGCAGTCAGACTGCACATCAAAGATTCTTGTGGAACTCTTTTAATTCTTTTTTCTTCTCTTCCGGCAAATCATGCCATCGGACGCCTTGGATTGCACCTTCGAGTCCGCACAGCATGGAAAGGCAAGCGCCCGGATCGCGCTCGCGCAGACGCAGAAGCGCTTCTTTGCTCCCGACGGCACAAAGCTGCTTCGGTGTTTCGATTCCGGCTTCCCGAAGACGAACGGCAGCAACTTTTCCGATGTTGGGCATCTCTTCCAATTTTTCATATTTTTGATTTTGAGAATTCTGATTACAGCAAGTCATTTTCAGCACCTTTTACAAATATTTTCCCATCCGTTTTTGTTTTTATTTCCGGATTTATTTTCTTCATTTTTATTTTCCGTTTCATCTTCATTGGCCGATTCATTTTCCTTGATCGTTTCATTTTCATTGATCGGTTTGTCTTCATTGATCGGTTTGTCTTCATTGATCGGTTTGTCTTCATTGCTTTTCCCGTAAATTTCGGTCGGCAAATTTTCCCACAACCCGTCACACGTTTTGTTTTCCGTCAGCGCCCGAACAACTTCCGGCGCCGGGTTTACATAAATTGTATGAAAATCTGTTTCGCCGAGTTCGGGACGTGCAATGAAGGCGGTTTTTTCTTCATTCGGATTCAATGAAAATTGAGCGTCAACGCCTTCTTTATTTCCGCGCGGGTCCAAACGAACCCAACCGCCCGTTTTGTCATCATTTTCAAAATAAACGCCGCAAAGACCGTGAATAATCAAAACCGGCGCCGTGTCATTCTGCACCGTTTCATTGTCTAAAATCAATTTTTGATAACAAAAACCGGCGGGAATGCCGTTTAAGCGGTATAGCGCCGCCAATAAATGAGATTTTGCAAAACAGATGCCTTGTTTTTCTTTTAAAACATCGGATGCTTTCAGCGTGACAATTCGGCCGCCGATGTCGGCCGAATGAGAAATTTCGTCGCGGACAAAATCATAAATCCGCTTCATCAAATCAGTTTTGCCGGAAGCTTCCTGATTCAATTTTTCGGAAACCGCTTTGATTCCGGGATTTGAAAAGTCAATGATTTCCGTTTCGTTCAGATAATCGGATAAATCGGCGGACTCGGGTATTAATTTCACGCTATCATCTGAGAATATTTTTAATAAATTTCATTTTTGAATGACTTTTAATAAATTCTCAATATTTTGGAATGACTTTAATAGATTTTTCGACTCAGCTTATCCTCCTGGACTTGTTTTTCTTTTTTCGGTTCGGACGGTTCCGGCGGGTCTTTCTTTTTTCTCATGAAATAAATCACATAAATGAGAGCGACAATGATTGTCGGAACATTCCATAAAACAAAATTTGAGAGAAACGAAACCAATACGAAGCCGACCTGAAAGCCGTTTTCCGTTCCGAACGCCGTATAAGCCGACAAAAACAAAGAAACCGCAGCCGCTAAGACAAACGATATACAAAGAACAATTTTGGCTTTCTTTTGATTGTTTCGGGCGCCGTAATAAATTGAAGAGACGATTGAAACAATAAACCAAATCAAAAAGAAATAAGATAAAACGGTCAGAACCGGATCTCTAACAATCATAATTTTGCCCCTTTTTCGTCTCTTTCTTTTATGATTCGATTATTTTATTTTATTTTATTTTATTTTATTGTCTTCTCTTGCCGAAATACAAGGAATGAATCGCAGCCAGCATAATTGTGATGATGTTGATTCTGACAAAATACGAAAACGCCGTTGTGAAACGTCCGCCGTCGGGGAAGTCCATGAAGAAGAACGCATAAATAACCGCTAAAATTGAGATAACGAACGGAACGACCAAAAGCCAGAGTCCGGCCTTCATTTTTCCTTTTTTCCCTAAATAAATCTGCACGGCAATTAAAATGATTGCCAGCCCCAGAAGAAGAATAATCTGTTCAATCCCGAGTCCTAATCCGTCAATATAATCCATTTGCAAGCCCCCAAATTATTTTAAAATGAAACAGCGGTGATTATTTGTTTTTCTGTTCCTGTTTCATGATATTGTTTTGATTCATTTTCATTTTATTTTTGTTATTATCTTCTGCCGTGATATAAGATATAAATTCCCGCTAAAATCACGGTCGGAACATTCATGATAATAAAAACCTGAAGCCACAGATAAATCATGCTGATTAAATTCGGCGGCGCGGAATAGAAATGAATGCCGATGACAGCCAAAATTGAAATCAGAAACGTCAAAGCCGGCAGAATTAAGCCGGTTCGTTTGTTTTCCCGTTTGCAGAGATAAACCTGAAGCGTGAAAAGAAGAACCAAAATAACGATAAGCGCAATTGTTCGGTACATTGTTTGTTTTCCCTCTATTTTCAAATCATTGCAGACCAATTTTTAGGAAAAATACACCGAAGTAGTATAAAATGTATCCGATGACTGAAAAGAGGGATTGTATGAAGATACAGATCAATTTACAGATCAATTCTTTTTCTTTCCCGCGGGAAGACAAAATGCATCCTGAGCCGCCAGCTTTTTGGCCGCGTTGCCGGACACCTGCTTTGTTGTGTCTCCGGAAACGGCTTTTTGCGCATTTCCTGCCGGCAGCCGGCCCGCGCCGCTTGAAACCTGTTTGGGCGCGCCGGTTTGACTTGGCGGCAGCCGCTTCATATTGGCGGCAAGCGCCGGATTTTCTTTTTTGGCCTGAACTTGCGGCGGCGCTCTCGGACGCTCGGCTTTTCCGATTTCAATCGTTTTGAACGGGAAGCCGGCACCGTCGCGGAATTCCGTGATTTTGGTAATGAAGAAAAGTTCTTTCTTTTCAAAAAGACAAACTTCCATTTTGTCGCCGTGCTCAAACGGCGTCTGCATATCGCGAACGACAACCGTGAAGTTTTGGAAAGGCTATCCGCTGAATATGATATCTTTAAAAACACGCCCGTCTTTCTTGACCAGGTGAATTTTAATGTCTCCCGTTCTGAAATTAATCATATTCTTATGCCTCCGTTTTTGACAATTTAAGACAAATTAAAATAAATTAAGCTGAGGATGTTATTTCAACATCCGTAACAGAAGAAAAGAACGAAATGATATTATTTATAATGTTTTCACTCTGATTTACTATATTCATCAGACATTTTAATATTCATCATAACAGTCATCATAATATTCATCATCAACTCAGTAAAACCGCTTACAGTTCCGGGTAAATTATAATTCATCGTTTCGCTCAATATTTATTTTTAATTCTTCCGCCAGTTTGATCATTTTCGGCGGCAGCTGCTCCCAGCGCCAAAAGCCGTGTTTGACAAATTCATCGGACACGCCTGTTTTCTTTGCCCATCCGCTCAAATACGTTTCCCAGCGGCCGGCGAGTTCGGGATGAATTTTTCTCATGCGTTCGTATTCGGCCTGGAACGCCGCGGGGCACATCCAGCAGCCGATTCGTTCTAAACCGTTGTCATAGAGCGAGTTGTACGGCAGTTTTCGCCAGTGAATGTAAAGCCAAACCTCACTGGCCCGCCAATCGCGGATCGGGAAAATGTTGAGCTGTCCTTCCACATTCGGATTGGTATCCATTGTCGGAATTCTGGACCGCATAAACGATTCTTGCCGGCGTTTGCCGTCAAGCGACAAATGCGGTTTGCCTTCGGCAAGGCGGTTGCTTGAATTGAGCTTGCAGACTTTGCAGCACCAGCGCGAATCCTTTGTCGGATGATCCTTTTCTTTGAGCGTTTTCCAAAAATCATCGCCGGCACTCATCTCTTTGAACGGAATGTTTCGGCTTTCACAATATGCCCGCGCGAATTCGACCGTTTCGGGATAGTCGATTCCGGTGTTCAAAAAAACGGCCGTAAACGGTCTGTGAACCAGCGCCGAGGCCGCCAAATCCAAAACAACAAGGCTGTCTTTGCCGCCGCTGAACGAAACAAAAACAGGCTTGTCTTTGTTGTCTTTCAAATTCACGGCGCCTTTAATGGTGTTCATGGCGTTTTTGCCGAGCGCTTTGATGTGTTCTTTATTCGCGGCAACAACGTCTTCCATCGACGGCGTTTTTTCGGACAATTGAAACGCGGCCGGGTCTTCGGAAGTGATATTTTTAACTTTCAGAATCTGAGCGTCCCGAATTTCCTCGTCGGATTTTGTGGACATTCCCGCCGATTCGCCTTCGTTTTCCTTTTTGACGCGGTAAAAATCTTCGCTTGAAGCATGCGTGACGCCGTATCCGGTTGAGTTGCCGCTGACAATTAAAACCGGCTCTCCTTTCTTGATTCCCGGCGGGAATTCTTCGATTAAATCGTACGTCACATTTTTGCCGTTCAAATGCGTTTTGGCTTTTCCGATCCTGACAACGCGGCCGGCCGACGCAAAATTGTACGGCTCGTTAAAGAAGAGTTTCGAGCCTTCCAAAGACGGTTCAAAGACGAAATCCAGAATTTTCAAATCAAAACGAAGTGTTCCGACAACGCGGCCGTCAGCGATAATTTCAAGCGACTGGTCGTCCCCCGGAATTTTATTCAGCAAAAGAACACGGCCTTTGAGCGGATTGCATGAAAACAAATTCAGCATATGCTTTTCAATCAAATCGTAATCATAACCTTGGGCAAAACGGACGTCTGCCGGCTGGGAAAGTGTGATTTTTTCACCGGCCGATCCGCACAGGCCGCAAGTTTCCCCGATGAGCGGGAGATTGCATTCTCGACACCAAAAAATAAAATCATTGTCATAATGAACGCGGTTATTGTTGTTTTTCTTAAAAGTCCGCGTCTCTGCTTCCTGAAGCTTGCCGAGGTCTTTTGCGCTGTAACCGTCGGTGTAACGGCTGTTTCGATTGCTGCCGCCGTTTTCGCCGCCGCGGCCGGTATTTCTGCCGCTTCTGCTGCTGCCGTTGCCGCCGCCTCGGCTGCCGCTGTTGCCTGCGTTTCTGTTGTTGCCGTTGCCTGCGTTTCTGTTGTTGCCGTTGCCTGCGTTTCTGTTGTTGCCGCCGCCGCCATTGTTATCGGTGCTGCCGCTGTTGCCGCTATTGCCGGCGTTGGTCCTGCCGCCGCTGCTGCCGCCCTTATAGCTTCCGCTTTTCGGAGCGTTTTTTGCGTCTTTGTTTCCTTTTTGTTCCCCTCTGCCTTTGACGCGGTATGTGTCCTTTGAATTTTTTTGAGTCGGCGGCCGTCTTGCCATAATTTTCACCCTGAATTTATGTTTTTTATTGTACTTGGAATTGGCTAATGTGTTTCTGTTATTAAAGGCGAACTATTCGGGACATGATAAACCAAAGAATTAAAACGATCAGAAAAAATGTCAGCGCATATTTAAAAATGCTTTTATCGAATCGGAATCCGCCGTCTCCGAAAACAATCGGAATCGGGCCGATCAGAATCATACCGCCCGTCTTTGAACGCGGTTCGCCGCCAAAATTGTCCGCCCCGTTTTCGGATTCTTTTTCAAATCTGTTCGGCTCGGAGTCATAAAACTGAAAATCTGATTCCGGATTATGTTTCCGGTTTTTCGCCCAAAAATTTAATCCGATTGTCAATAAAATGGAAAGGACAATTGAAATGATGATTGAATAAATCAGTCCCGGCCAAAAGAAATATACATTAATGTCTGCCATGCGCCTCTGTTTCCTTTTCGTTTCCCTTTTGTTTTCGTCTCTGTTTCCTTCTCTATTTTCTTTCTGCTTCCCTTTTGCTTTCTTCTCTGTTTCCCTTTCTGTTTCTCTTTTTGCTTTCTTCTCTGTTTCTTTTTACTCCTTTTGATTATTACGGCGGTTTTAATTTATGAGTTTTGCCGATAGATTGCTGACAGAAAAAATTATTATAGAACAAACCTTCAAGGATAGATATTATGTCAGAAAACGATTTTGAAAATACACAAAATTTATCCGATCCGGTTCCGATCGAAAAAACGGCGGGAACAGATTCGTCTGTTTCAATTGATCCCGAGCAGCTGGCGTTGGAAAACGAAGAGCTGCATGAAAAAGTCAAAACGCTGACGGAAGAAGTGTCGGCTGCTCAGATTGAAAACGGCGAACTGAAAGCAAATGTCCTGAAAATGACGCAGATCATTGAGGATCACCGCTGGGAAATCCGCCGCCTTAAGAATCAGATTGACGATTTAACGAAAACGCCGTTTTTCATTGCAACCGTTATGGAAATTTTTGATGAGGAAGTGCTGATCAAACTGCACGGCAACAATCAGGAAATTTTAACGCACAAGGCGCCGGATTTCGAAGACGATCTGGAGCCCGGAATGCGCGTTGCCGTCAACGGCGCCGCTTACGTGATCATGGACATTTTGAGCCAGTCAACAGACGTCCGCGCTCAGGTGATGGAACTCATTCAGTCGCCCGATGTCAGCTACGACCAAGTCGGCGGTCTCGGCGATGTGATTCAGGAAGTCATTGAAACGGTCGAACTGCCGCTTACGCAGCCGGAACTCTTTGAAAAGATCGGCATTGAACCGCCGTCGGGCGTTCTCCTTTACGGAAGCCCCGGAACCGGCAAAACGCTGATTGCCAAGGCTGTCGCAACCCAGGCAAACGCGACATTTATCCGCATGTCCGGATCCGACCTCGTTCAGAAATTCGTCGGCGAAGGCGCCCGCCTTGTCAAAGATATTTTTGCAATGGCCCGCTCAAAAGCCCCTGCAATTCTTTTCATCGATGAAATCGATGCCGTCGGCGGCACAAGAACATTTGACGGCACCAGCGGCTCCGCCGAAGTGAACCGAACAATGCTTCAGCTGCTGGCCGAAATGGACGGTTTTGACGGCCGCGGCGATGTCAAGATCATGGCGGCGACCAACCGAAAAGACCTGCTCGACCCCGCGCTTCTGCGCCCCGGCCGCTTTGACCGCGCGATTGAAGTGCCGATGCCCGATGAAAAAGCACGCTTCGAGATCCTTCAGATTCACACCAAAAAAATGAACTTGGATTCCGGCGTGGACCTCGCGAAACTTGCCAAAGAAACAACAGACTTCAGCGGCGCCGATTTAAACGCCGTCGCCAGAGAAGCCGGCATTTTCGTCCTCCGAAGACGCGGCAACACAGTCACAATGAAAGATTTGAAAGATGCCGTTAAAAAAGTCAAAAGAGACGAAGAAGAAAACAAGTTAAATGCGCCGAATGATATGTTTGCATAATCGCAAACATCCCTTCCTTTTTTTTATTTTTGTTTTTTTATTTTTTTCAAAAAACGCAGTGCCCTTTTATTTTTGTTAAATAACGAGTTTTCTTTTTTTAATTTTTCAAATTTGTGCGGCTCGCGCGCGACGGCGGCGGCAGGAGCAAAGTCTGCAAGTCGGCAACTGTATTAACGGAATCGGTAAGGTAGCTGTGCAAACGGAAACAGTGAGGCAGCAGTACAAACGGAAACAGTGAGGTAGATGTGCAAACAGAATCGGTAAGGTAGCAGCGCAAACGGAATCGGTAAGGTAGCAGCGCAAACGGAATCGGTAAGGTAGCTGTGCAAACGGAAACAGTGAGGTAGCAGCGCAAACGGAATCGGTAAGGTAGCAGCGCAAACAGAATCGGTAAGGTAGCTGTGCAAACGGAACCGGTAAGGTAGCAGCGCAAACGGAAACAGTGAGGTAGCAGCGCAAACGGAACCGGTAAGGTAGCTGTGCAAACGGAATCGGTAAGGTAGCTGTGCCCCCGTTCGCGTAGCGAACGGATGTGCTAAAAATGAGATGATGCATATGGAAACAATGAGCTGACTGCCAACACTAACTGCTGCGCCAACGCCAACTGCTGCGCCAACACCAACTGTGTCAACGCCTGCTGCGCCAACACAAACGGCAACAATGCAAACGGCAACAATACAGACCCGCCGAACTGAAAAAGAAAAACAAATCAGAACAACGTTTTCAAAAAAGTCCCGAACAACTTCGCCATTTTCAAAGAATGTTTTGAAAGCATCAGTTTTTGAATCAAAACAGAAGGATGGTCCATGTCGCCGTATTCGGTAATCAAATCCAAAATTTCCGGATCATTCAGCCCGTCAAAGATTTTATTCATTTCTTCATCGCTCAGCTTCATTCTGTAATCATGAATCCGCATTCCGATCTCAAGTTCGCGCCCGAGTTCTTTTTTCCAGCGCTTTTCATACTCCGACATTTTCCGTTCGGAAAAATCGCCTTCTTCAATCGCTTCCGCCGCAACCTTTGCCGCAATTTTCGCGGCAACCGCTCCCGTGTAAATGCCGCCGCCCGAAACCGGCTTGCATTGGCCGGCCGCGTCGCCCGCAATCATCAACCCGGCCGCATAAGTTTTTTTCATCGGACCGATCGGAATGCCGCCGACAACAAAATCAGAATATCCAGGCGTGATTTTTGCATCAATCACAGGATTCTGCAAAAGAGTGTTCAAATAATCGCCGGCAGAAACCGGTTCAATTTGCTCGGTTAGTCCAGCCCGTTTCAATTCCGCTTTTTTCATATCAGAATCAACCGCAAGGCCGATTCTTGAAATCGTTTCAGAAGCCGGTATCGACCATGCAAAAAATCCCGGCGCTGCGCTTCCGACAAACATTTCCACAAAATCAGAATCTTCCGACAAATAATTCGCTTCAATTTGAACGCCCGACAATACTTTTTCACACGGCGCAAGCCCGGCAAAACCCGCTGTTCGGCTTCGGACACCGTCGGCCGCAATCACAACTTTGGCATAATATGTTTGAATCTCACCGTTATGAATCACTTCAAGCGCTTTGACTTTCATATCGCCGCTGTCATCCGCAAAAACGCCGTCCGTTAAGCCGACAACCTGCGCTTTCATCAAATAATCGGCGCCTTCGTTTGCCGCCATTTCCGCCAGCCTCCTATCAAACATTTTTCGGGAAACGACATACGCTTTCGTTTCTTTGCCGACAATTTTCAATTGCTTTCCCGACGGCGGATAAACTTTCGCACCTTTGACCGCGTTCAGCACGAAAGAAGAATCCGGTTCCATATCCGGTTCCAGAAGCGCCGCCGTGCTGAGAAGGCCGGCGCACTGGACCGGAGATCCGATGCTTGCGTTTTCTTCAATCACAAGAACGCGGGAAACGCCGTTTAATTTCGCATATCGGGCGGCAACAGATCCCGTCGGGCCGCCGCCGACAACAATCAAATCATAAACAAAATCATTCAAATCCTTCAAATCATTCAAACCATTCCGTTTATTATTGTTTTTTGCAATCAAAGCGTTCACCAATTCCTTTTATGGTTGTTTGTTCCGATTCGTTTATTTCGACCGTTTCGGCTGCTTATTTTGACCGGTTTTGTGTTTATTTCGATCGTTTCGGCTGTTTATTTCAACCGATTTTGTGTTTATTTCAGCTGCTTTTGCTGCTTATTTTGACCGGTTTTGTTTTATTTCGGCTGCTTCTGTTCGGGCAGATACGGCAGCGGCATTGTATTCACCAAAAGCGAACCGTTGACATATTTCGCGCGCTCCAGAAGAAGTTCTTTGCCGTTTTGCGTCAGCGCTATCAGCGGAACCGACGTTCCGACCTGGAGCAGCGGTTTGACTTCTCTCAGGCAGCGGGAAGCGCAAAGTGTAATGATGTCGGCATTTTCGGCCATTATCTTGGAATCCGTTCCCGATAATCCTGTTGTGTGAACGCCGATAATTACAAAAGAAACGCCGTCCAACGTTTTTTCATATTCTCTGATGTCGGCGGCGGTTTTGGCATCTGCCGTTGTGACCGCGATTTTTATGTAGCCGAGTTCCGCCGCTTTTTCGGCGCCGGCAAGCGGGTCAATGGCGGCGGTTTTTTCATCCAGTATGATGCCGTCCCGATCTTTGATTTTTTGAATCGTTTCGGGAATCGGAGATGTTTCGACAAGGCCGGACATTCTTGCGCCCATGCCCTGAACCAGTGACGGATTGGCTGTGATGACCGTTCCCGCGCCGTCGCAGACGCTGACGGACGCATCAATAATGCCGTGAGAAAGGCCGGACATCATCGTTTCAGAGGCGCCGAAGCCGACAAAATCTTCAAAATCATCCAGCAGGCGGTTCGGTGTGAAAAGGCCGAACTTTTCAATGCGGAATTCCATATTTTCCTTGATTTTTTCGGGCGTGATTTCTTTGATGCCGCGCGCTTTTTCAAAAAGGGAACACCATTTGATTTCAGGCTCCGATACTTCGACAACTTTTCCGTTTTCAACGACGACGCGTGCGTTTCCGACCATTTCCATTACATGATGCATAATTTTACCTCTCGCTCAAAAATAAATAAAAAACGTGATATTAACAGATAATCCTTAAAGAACAAACCATTTATCATTTTAAAAATGTTTCGTCGGCTTTTGATTTTATTTTCGCGGCGGATTCGGCGGCGAAGTTTTCAAAAACAAGGCGCAAAATATTAAATATTGAATCTCGTACCCCAAATGAAAATAAAATTTATGAATTCATTATTGAAATTTATAAAAACTTTAAATCATAAAATCGATTTGAATTTTTTACAGAATTTAACAAAGTTTAACAAAATTTAACAGAAATCATTGATTCTGACAAGTGATGTATTATGAAATATGCCCAACGTATTGAAACCCTTCCGCCGTATCTTTTTGCTTCGATTGACGAGTCCAAACAAGCTTTGATTCAAAAAGGCGTTGACGTGATTGATTTAGGCGTCGGCGACCCCGACAGACCGACACCGAAACACATCGTTGATTCCATGGTTGCAGCCGTTCAAGATCCGTCCAATCATCAGTATCCGTCTTACACAGGCATGCTTGCGTTTCGAGAGGCGGCCGCCAAATGGTGCAAAGAATCCCGCGGCCTGGACTTTGACCCGAAAACGCAAGTCTTGTCTTTGATCGGCTCCAAAGAAGGTGTCGCGCACGTTCCGCTCGCGTTTGTCAATCCGGGAGACGTTGTTCTCTGCCCGAACCCGGGTTATCCGGTTTATGCCATCGGCACGAAATTCGCCGGCGGCGTTCCCTATGATATGCCGCTTCTTTCGGAAAACGATTTCCTGCCGGATTATGAAGTGATTCCGAAAGACGTTCTTCAAAAGACGAAAATGATGTTCCTCAATTATCCTAATAACCCGACGGGCGCGGTTGCCGACAAAAAATTCTTTGAAGAAACCGTTGAGTTCGCGAAGGAAAACGATATCTTGGTTGTTCACGACAACGCTTATTCGGAAATGGTTTATGACGATTACAAAGCCCCGAGCTTTTTGGAAGTTGACGGCGCGATGGACCTCGGCATCGAGCTTTATTCCATGTCCAAAACCTACAACATGACCGGCTGGCGCCTTGCCTTTGCCGTCGGAAACAAAGACATGATTGCAGGCTTCGGCAAAGTGAAAGCCAACATCGACTCCGGCGTCTTTGACGCGGTTCAGCATGCGGGAATTACGGCGCTCACCTCTTCTCAGCAATGTATTTCGGACATGAACAAAGTTTACCAGGAAAGACGCGACGTTCTCGTCAAAGGATTGGCTTCCGTCGGTTTGGAAGTCAAGCCGCAGAAGGCGACGTTCTATCTCTGGTGTCCGGTTCCGGAAAGCACGAACTCCATGGACTTTGCCAAGATCTTGCTCGAAGATGCCGGCATCGTCGCAACGCCGGGCGTCGGCTTCGGCAGCGCCGGCGAGGGATATGTCCGCTTTTCACTCACCAAAGAAGTTGACCGCATCAACGAAGCGGTGGCCAGAATGGATAAAATCCGCTCCAAAATTTAATTGAAATTTTAATTTAACAAATTTTAATTTTAATAAATTTAAATTTTTGATTCTGAATCGGTATATCCGATTCTTTCTTTTTTATTTTCGGGTCTGTAAACATGTATCAAAAAGAAGTTTTTCAGTTTAAGCAGACGATTGTAACGATTTTGGCGGACAATGCCGATTTGATTGAAATCGCGAAAGCCGAGATTCTCAAAAGCCGCTCGATTATTGAAAATTATATTTTTCAGAATCCTTTTTTTGAAATCACGTTGGAAGCTTACGAAATTGATGAAAATGCGCCGCCTTTGATTCAAAGAATGATTGAAGCCGGCAATGCGTTCGGCATCGGTCCGATGAGCGCGGTTGCAGGAACGATTGCCGAAGCCGCGGTTTTGAAAATGAAAGAAAGCGGCGCGTCTTTCGCGCTTGTCGATAACGGCGGCGACATCGCGATTTACAATACGGAAAATAAACCGACGGTCGTCGGCGTTTACGCGGGAAACAGCACGGTTCAAAATTTGGGCTTTTCAATCGAGCCTTCCGATGAAATCATCGGAATCTGCACGTCATCGGGAACGGTCGGTCCGTCAATCAGTTTCGGGAAAGCCGATGCCGCGATTGTTTTTTCAAAAAATGTTTCGCTTTCCGATTCGGCGGCGACGGCGCTCGGAAACGCTCTCAAAGAAGGCGGCGCCGAAAATATTGAAAAAGCATTGCCCGCCGTTTCAAATGTCGAAGGCATTGAAGGCGCGGTTTTGATTCAAGGTGAAAACATCGGGATGGCCGGCAAAATTCCGAAAATCGTGAAAGCGAACGTTGATTACGATATTATCACAAAAGGCTGAGTTTTACTTCGTTTTTTGTAAACCCTTCATCGGTTTTGCAACTGTTATTTCGTTTTTTTGTTGTTATTTTGTTGTTATTTCGTTTATTATTTCGTTTAATTTGCAAACTTTTCATCATTTTTTGTAAGTTAAATATTTATAAAAACTTCCTAATATTCCATTTGTATAATATTTCATTTATAACAATTCTGACAACTTTACAATTTTGATAATTTTGACGCGGGTGAAAATATGGCGCTTTTGATTGATTTAAATTTGTGGGAAAGATTTCACGACAATGTGGAAGCGATGATTGGAAATTTTGTCGAATACCTTCCTGAGATTGTTTTTGCTTTGATTATTTTTATATTAACGTTCATTGTCGCTCAATTCATAGATAAAAAAATTACCAAATATTCGGCCCGCCTTCAAAAAAGGATGCGCGTGGGGCCGACGAAATTCGTGATGCTGCGTCACGTCATCATCGGCTTGGTTTATTTGATCGGCTTGGTTTTGATTTTCTATACGATTCCGCCGCTTCAAAAATTATCAACGGCGATTTTGGCGAGCGTCGGCGTCCTGGGTATCATTTTCGGTATTGCGGCGCAGGATTCTTTTGGAAACATTATTTCCGGAATCGCGCTTGTCTTTTTCCAGCCTTTCCGCATCGGGGATTTGATTACGGTCGGCAGCAATTACGGCCGCGTCACGGACATTAATCTGCGGCAGACAACGATTAAAACAAGCGACGACCGCATCATTCTGATTCCGAATTCCGTCCTGAACAAAGAAACCGTCATCAACTGGACTTACGACGATACGATTGTGCGCTGGTCTTTTACGATTCAGATTTCCTACGACTCTGACATTGACCGAGCACGTGCAATCATGATTGAAGAAGCACGCAAAAATCCGTATGTCCTTTCAAAAGAAGTTTTGGCGCGCAAAAAAGGCGCCGGCGAAGATGTCCGCGCCCGCGTCTCGGACTTGGCAAATTTCGGCGTCAATATTCTGCTGGATTTCTGGGTGAATGACCGCGACAACGCCTATTCCGCCGAATACGCGATTCGTGAAAATATCAAAAAGAGATTCGATAATGAGCCGAATGTTTCAATTCCGCTTCCTCAATATGTTTTGTCGACCGGCGCGCCGATGGATGTCCGTTTGAACGGCAGCGGCCCGGCAGAACCGGAAGAAGAAGCAGCGATTTGAAATCGCTTTTTCTTTTATCTTTTTTTATTTTTCTTCTTTTGTCTTTTTTGGTTTTTGCTTTTGATTTTATTATCCGGCTCTTATTTCTGTTTTTTAACTTTTTCATTTTTCTAAATTTAAAAAATGAACCCCGGTTTTTCAAATCCTTTTGAAAATTGAAGCGGCTCGCGCGTGAACGCCGCCGGCCGCAAAAACAACAACAAAACAACAGTAAGGGCAACAAAGAAACAGCAAAGCAACAAAAAACAACAAAAAAACAACAACAAAAAAAACAACAACAAAAAGTAACAGAAAAAGCAACAGCAAAAAATGAACAATAACCGTGACTTTATATATCATGACAGTCATTATCACGGTTAAATCATTAATACATTCAATCCAAATTCAAATTATATAATTTATAAAAACAAAAGCAAGTGTCATTATGAAATATTGGGATCCGAAAATCGAAACGATGAATCGAAAGGAGATGCAGGCTCTTCAGTTTAAGCGCCTGAAAAAATCCGTGAAAACGGTTTACAGAAACGTTCCGTTTTATAAGCGCAAATTCGATGAAGTCGGGGTCAAGCCTGAAGACATTCGCTCTCTTTCAGATGTTTCCAAACTGCCGCACACGCTGAAAACAGATTTTACCGACAATTATCCGTTCGGCATGTTTTCCGTTCCGATGGATGACATCATCCGCATTCATTCGTCTTCGGGAACGACCGGAAAACCCAAAGTTGTCGGCTACACGAAAGGCGATATTGAAACCTGGGGCAATCTTTTGGCCCGCAATTTCACAATGGTCGGCTTGTCCCGCAAAGATATTTTCCAAAATTCCGTCAACTACGGCCTCTTCACGGGCGGCCTCGGCATTCACAACGGCATTGAAACACTCGGCGCAACCGCCATTCCGGCCGGCACCGGAAACACTCTCCGCCAGCTTGAAATGATGGTTGATTTCGGCGTCACCGCGCTTCACTGCACGCCGTCGTACGCGCTTTACCTCGCGGAAACCGCCGTTGACAACAATCTTGTCGGCAAACTCAAACTCAAAACCGGCTGCTTGGGCGCAGAACCCTGGTCGGAAAACATGAGAAAAACAATCGAAGACATGCTTGAAATCAAAGCCTACGACTCTTACGGCCTTTCCGAAATGTTCGGCCCGGGAATCGCTTTTGAATGCCCCTGCCAGGACGGCATGCACATTTGGGACGACCACTTTTTGGTGGAAGTTTTGGACAAAAACGGCGACCAAGTGTCCGTTGGCGAAAAAGGCGAACTCGTTCTCACATCGCTCACCAAAGAAGGATTAATCAACATCCGCTACCGCACCGGCGACATCACAAGACTGCTGGAGCCCGAATGCGAATGCGGCCGCTGCTCAACGCGCGTGTCGCGCATGATCGGGCGCGCCGATGACATGATTATCGTTCGCGGCATCAACGTTTTCCCGACGCAGGTTCAGGATGTCATTTCCAAGATTCCGGAAGTGACGAATCAGTTCCAGATTGTTTTAACCCGGAACGCCAAAAATTTAGATGAAATGACGGTTCAGGTCGAACTTGAAAAAGATGCTTTCACCGACGATTTGATCAAGCTTGAAAAAATTCAGCAGCGCGTCATCAACGAATTGATGAACGTGCTTTCCATCCGAACCGGCGTTGATTTGCTCGAATTCGGAAGCATCGAAAGAACAGGCGGCAAAGCAAAAAGAGTGATTGATAACAGGGCGCCGCTCTGATCTTTTACTTTTTTTTGTTTTCCTTTTTTTGTTATCTTTTTTTTGTTATCTTTTTTTTGTTTTTATTTTTGTTTTTACTTTTGTTTTTATTTTTGTTTTTATTTTTGTTTTTATTTTTGTTTTTACTTTTACATTTGGTTCTTTCAAATCTGTTTTTATTCTTTTTGATTCTCAATTAGATAGATTTTTGATGAAAAATAATCGGTTTTGAAAAAAGAAATTAATTTTTGTATTTTTCCAATGCTTTCTTCAAATCATCAGCATTGTCAACAAATTCGGTCAGCGTTTCCTGAATCATTAAATTAACGCGTTCATCGGGCGTTTGAATTCTGAAGTCCGTTCGAATTCCGATAATCGGCTTTTTCTGCGCGTAAGCGTAACCGAGTTCCCAGGCGGTTCCGGAATCAACGTCAACGCCTTCCAAAACGGCGACAACAAGATCGCTTTTTTGAAGGCCGCCGAAACAGTTGTTAAAAATAGAAGATTGGTTGCGGTCGTCGCGCTGATCTTTATTGTCTTCCGCGTCTTCCTGCGGCAGAAAAACGGAAAAACCCGAATCAAGCATCATTTTCTGAAGATTCTTATTAAACGTGCGCTCGGCTTCGGAAAAAAGAGCGCCTGCAAGATAAATTGTCGTCATAATCCAAAAAGAACCTGAAAAATATAAAAAGATGCTGATTTGGATGAAACGTTTTGGCAAAATAATGTTTTGGTGAAATGATTTGTTGTTTTGTTGTTTATTGAAATTTTCAAACGAAACATCGACTTTTCTTATTTTTCAAAAAATTGAACTCCGGTTTTTGCTTGAGCTGTCTTTAGGTTTTTGTTTTTTTGGTTTTATCGGGAGTTCGGGTTTGCCGGAAATTCAAAAAACCGATGTTTGGGTTTGAAACAAATACAGCAAACCCCACTCCAAATTACGAATTTCGGGCGACGCGAAGCGGCGAACGAAATCGGAATTTGGAGAGGTTTTTAAAAAAAGAAAATTTAAAGAAAAAGCACTCCGTTTTTTCCAGTTTATTCCCACCGTTTGCATTTTTCGTTGAATTCATGGGACGAATCTCCAACTCCTCCTTTCGCTCGCTGACGCTCACGAAACTCGTCGTTGGAGGCGGTTGTTTTGGTTTTTCAATTCATTTCAACACAAAATAAACATCGTTTTTCTTCAATTTTCAAAAATCCGAACTCCGTTTTTTGCTTGAACTGTTTTAGAATGCTGTTTTTGTTTTTCGGGGTTTATCGGGAGTTCGGGTTTGCCGAAAATTCAAAAAACGGATGTTTGTGTTTGAAACAAATACAGCAAACCCCACTCCAAATTACGAATTTCGGGCGGCGCGAAGCGGCGAACGAAATCGGAATTTGGAGAGGTTTTTAAAAAAAGAAAATAAAAAAAACGAATTTACGTTTTTTAATTTAAGTTAATTAATCACAGTTTCGAGATTTTTCGTTGAAAATATTTGAAATAAAAAAGTTCAAATTTATTGATTATGAAAACCGAACCCGAAAAACGGAATTTAAAAAATGGTGTCGTTCGCGCGCGACGCCGGTGCCGATGAATGAAAAGTGAAATGAACTCATTTCACTCATCATCAGCGGCAAACCGCCCGCATTTCGTCGGCAGCGTGTTCGAAACGGCGTGATCATTATTGGCGGGACTTGCGGAAACTGAAATCTTGTGATCGGATTTGGCATCCTTGTTTTTCTTTTTCTCAAAATTCCTGTCATAAAGCAGCGCCGCGTTTAAAACGACCAAAACCGACCCGACATTGTGGACCAGCGCGCCCGTCACCGGGGTTAAATATCCCGTGACCGAGAAGTAAATCGCAATCGCATTGATGATCATTGAAAGCGTGATGTTGAACTTGATGGTCCAAATCGTCGCATTGGACAAACGCTTCAGATACGGTATTTTCTCAATGTCGTCGCCCATTAACGCAATGTCCGACGCGTCAATCGCAATATCGCTTCCCATGCCGCCCATTGAAACGCCGACATCCGCCGTTTTCAAAGCAGGCGCGTCGTTCACGCCGTCGCCGATCATACAAACAATATGACCTTCGTCTTTCATTTTCTGAATCTCGGAAACCTTGTCCGCCGGCAGCAGCTCGGAACGGACTTCCGTGATGCCGACAATGGATGCAAAATAATCCGCCGTCTGCTTGTGATCACCCGTCAGCAGAACAACGTTCGTGTTCATCTCTTTCAGCTCGGCAACCATTTCCTTTGCCGCCGTCCGCAGCGTATCCGAAAGCGCGACCACGCCGATAACGCGGCTGTTTGCGGCAATCAAAATCGACGCCTTTCCTTCGGAGCGCAAATGTTCCAATTCCGAATGAACCTCATCACCGACAGAAACATTATTTTCCGCCATGAACCCCGCGTTGCCGCAAAAAACGGATTTGCCGTCCACAATCGAGCGGATACCTTTTCCCGGAATCATGAAGAAATCGGAAGATTCGGGAATTTCCAAACCGCAATTTTTAGCGTGCGCTGTCACCGCTTTTCCGAGCGGATGTTCCGAATAAGATTCCGCGGCAGCCGTCATTGACAAAATATCCGTTTCGGACAAATCCGGGTCAAACGAAACAACGTCGCTCACTTCCAAATCCCCGTGTGTGAGTGTTCCTGTCTTGTCAAACGCGATGCTGTCGACTTTTCCCATGTTTTCGAGCGCTTCACCGGATTTGATAATGACGCCGTGCTTGGTCGCCTGGCCGATGGCCGCAATGATGGATGTCGGCGTTGCGAGCACGAGCGCGCAGGGACAGAAAACAACGAGAACGGTCACGGCCCGAACCAGCTCGCCGGTCCAAAGGTAAGCCGCAACGGCAATGCCGAGCGCAATCGGAACCAGCCAGGTCGCCCATTTGTCGACAATGCGCTGCATCGGTGCCTGATTGTTTTCGGCTTCCTGAACCAAACGAATCAGCTTTTGAAGCGACGAATCTTCACCGACTTCGGTTGCGCGGATATCGACGGCGCCGAAACGATTCACGGTTCCGCAGAAAACGTTGTCGCCGATGGTTTTGTCAACCGGAAGGGATTCGCCGGTCATGATGGATTGATCAACGGAAGTATTTCCCGTAATGATTTCGCCGTCAACCGGAATGGTTTCTCCCGGAAGAATCCGAAGAAGGTCACCTTTTTTAATTTCTTCGGCGGGCACCATTTCTTCGGCAGCGACGCCGTCTTTCATCGTAATGCGCCGGCCCTGCGTCGGGGCAAGGTTAATCAATTTTTTAATGCCCTTTTTGGAACGCTCAACCGTTTTCTCTTCCAAAATGGCGCCGATCGCCATGATGAAAGCCACTTCACCCGCCGCGAAAACTTCGCCGATGTAAATGGAAGCAACCATCGCAATACAAATCAGCAGGGCGGATGACACCCATTTTTGATACACCAAACGTGTAATTGCCAAATACATCAGCGGATACCCGCAGACAATGACCGTCACCCATCCCGGGTCAATCAAAACGCTTTGCTCCTGTCCCGTTAAAAAAAGATACAAACTGGGAATCAAAAAAAGACCGGCAAAAATCGTTGCCGGTGTCCCGCTGCAAACATCAAACAGTTTTTTCAATAAGTTCATTTGAATCGGCTCCCTAAAAACCCAATAACCAAAAGTTATAAAGATAAAATAAACTGAATCTGTTTTAGTTTCAAAATTATATTAAGCTTACTGCTATCGTTTTGTTACACAAATTCAAATTTGTAAGAGTGTGTGTAACAAAATTTTACATTTTGCATAACAAAAACGACAAAACATGAAAAAACGTAAAATCAAAAATGAAATAAACGAGGATAAAAGACTGTTTTTTTGAAAAAAAGGCGTAATAAAAACGTGAATTTTCATCATAAAAACAGGATTTGAAAAATATGCAGGATTTCGGTTGTTTGATTCATTTATTGAAAATAAATTCAAAATCAAAAAAACAAAGTAAAGGTGAGGGTAAAAACAAAATCAAAAACAAAATCAAAAACAAAATCAAAAACAAAATCAAAAACAAAATTAAAAACAAAAATTTAAAAGTTCAAATCAAAAGTTCAAAATCAAAAGTTCAAAATCAAAGTTCAAAATCAAAGTTCAAAACTAAAAGTTCAAAATCAAAGTTCAAAATCAAAAGTTCAAAATCAAAAGTTCAAAATCAAAAGTTCAAAATCAAAGTTCAAAATCAAAAGTTCAAAATCAAAGTTCAAAATCAAAAGTTCAAAATCAAAGTTCAAAAATTTAAAATTAAACAAATATTCAAAAATCCGGAAATTCGAAACAAGATTTTAAATCATTATAAAAGATTTATATATACAAATTTCTTAACTCAAATAAAAAACTGAGAACGGCAAACTGAAAGAAAGATTGCCGGTTCGAAGCAGAAAAAGGAAAAATTATGATTAAAATCGGTATTGTCGGTGCTTCCGGTTACACGGGGGAAGAATTGCTGCGCCTTTTATCAAACCATCCGTCAGCGGAAGTTGTTGCCGCGACGGCGCGCGCGGCTGCGGGAAAGAAAGTTTCGTCTGTTCATGAAAATCTGAAAGGCCTTTATGATTTGACGTTTGAAGAGCCGGATTATGAAAAGATCAAAAAAGAGTGCGACATTGTTTTCATGGCGGTTCCGCACGGAACGGCAATGGATGCGGTGCCTGAAATTTTGAAGGACAGCAAATGCAGAATCATTGATTTGAGCGCGGACTATCGTCTCAAAACGAATGTTTTCGAAGACGTTTACGGCATGAAGCACAAAGCGCCGATTGACGCGGTTTATGCGATTCCGGAAGTTCACCCGGAAGTCAACGCCGATTTAAAAGACCGTTTGATTGCAAATCCGGGATGCTTCCCGACAGGCGCAACGCTTGCCGCAGCGCCGCTTGCTGCCGCCGGCCTTTTGAAATCCGTGATTTTTGACTCCAAAACCGGCGTCACCGGCGCCGGAAACACGCCGTCTGCCACATCCCACTATCCGAATTTGGCGGAAAACATCATCCCGTACAAATTAACGGCGCACCGCCACTTAGCGGAAATGGTCCAGGAAGTCTCCCGCCTGCAGCCCGGATTTGAGAATGTTTCATTTACGCCGCATGTCATTCCCGTTTCGCGCGGCATCATGACGACGGCACACATTGAGACGACGGAAAAATTGACGACGGCAGACGTTCAAAATTTGTATGAAGATTATTACGACGGCAAACCGTTCGTTCAGTTCGCCGAAACCGTGCCGTCGCTGGCTAACGTTCGCGGTTCAAATTTCTGTCACATCGGCATGGAAGCGGATGCGCGCAGCAACCGTGTTGTTGTCCTCTCAGCCATTGACAACCTTGTAAAAGGCGCCTCCGGCCAGGCCATCCAGAACATGAATCTGATCTGCGGTCTCAAAGAAACAGAAGGGCTTTGGTTCCCGGGATTGATTTAAATGGAAAAGTGAAAATCAACACCAAATTAAATATATAAATATGGTCGTATTTAATGATGAAAAGCCGATAAACCGGTTGAAAAACAATATTCAATATTAAAGGCACATTTAAAACTATATTCAATATTAAAGGCATGTTTAAAACTGTATTCAATATTAGAAGCAATGTTTAAAACTGTATTCACTATTAGAAGCAATGTTTAAACCAATATTCAGCATTTAAAACAATTTCAAAAACAATCATTAAAAACAGTCTTAAAAACGACATCAGTAAAAACAAACGAGGAAGTCAAATGATTCAGAAAATTACAGGCGGTGTCTGTGCCGTTGACGGTGTTGAAGCTTTCGGCATCAAAGAAGGCAAATACGGTCTTGCGATTATTACCGCGAAGGGAAATGCAGCGGGCGTTTATACGAAAAACAGGGTGGTTGCGGCGCCCGTTATCGTGACGAAGGAAAAGCTGGAAACAAACGGCGGTTATTTGGAAGCCGTGATTGCAAACAGCGGCAACGCCAATGCTTTTACCGGTGAAGACGGGATTTTCGATGCCAATGAAATGGCCGATGTTTTGGCACAAAATCTTGAAATCGACCCGAAATATGTCGCCGTCGCTTCAACTGGCGTGATCGGGCGCAAACTTCACATTGATAAAATTAAAAATCAAATCGGCGACGTTCTTCCGAAACTTTCCTCAACGGAAAAAGCAAATGAAGAAGCAATGAAAGCCATCATGACGACGGATTTGGTGCCCAAAGGATTTGCTGTTGAAGCGCAAACGAGCAAGGGAAATTTCAGAGTCGGCGGCATTGCCAAAGGCTCGGGCATGATTGAGCCGAACATGGGAACGATGCTTTCTTTCGTTTATACGGATGCCGATGTGACGTCAAGCCTGCTTCAGATGTGTTTGAAAGATGCGACGGACTGCACGTTTAACAGAATTGTTGTTGACGGCGACACCAGCACAAACGACATGTGCTTGATTACGGCAACCGGAAAATCGGGTGTGAACATTAATCTGGATGATGAAATGATTTATTCCGAATTTCAAATCGCTTTGGAAACGGTCATGAAAGAGCTGGCCAAGATGATTGCCAAAGACGGCGAAGGTGCAACCAAACTGATTGAATGCACGGCCTCCGGCGCATACACGGAAGAAGACGCTGTGTTGGCTGCAAAAGCAATCGTTCGCTCACCGCTTGTCAAAACCGCGATTTTCGGAAACGACCCGAACTGGGGACGAATTGTCGCCGCTGCCGGATATTCGGGCGCCGAGTTTGACCAAGATCAGATTTCTTTGGAAGTTGCCGACGGCTCTCATTCCGTTTCGTTGGTTGACAAAGGAGAAATTACCAAAAATGACGAGGCGACGCTTGGAAAATTAAAAGCGATCATGAGCGCCGAAACCATTTACATCAAAGTGGATTTGGGAACGGACTACACCGGAACGGCAACCGCTTGGGGCTGCGATTTGACATATGATTATGTTAAAATCAACGCCGATTATACGACGTAATTCGGAGACCAAATTTCTCCGAACTTTTTTTATTTTATTTTAATTTTAATTGTGTTTTTGATTTCTGATTTTGAGACAGTCAGTATTGTTAGTCGGTATTGCTGCTGTCTGTTTGCTGCTTCTGCCTGTTATTGTCTGCTGCCTGCTTGTCTGCTGCTGCCTGCAATGCAGATGCATTTCTGTGTGTATCATCTCATTTTTAGCACATCCGCTCGCTACGCGAGCGTGGGCACATTACCTTACTGTTTCCGTTTGGCACAGATTACCTTACCGATTCTGTAAATACAGTTGCCGACTTGCAGCCTTGCTCCTGCTGCCGCCGCCGCGCGCGAGCTGCACCCGTTAAAAAAGAGAATGAAAAATTAAATCCCGTTTTTCAAAAATATTACAATCGATCTCGAATTTTGAGAAAATGAATTCAAACTGAATTTTCGGTTTCTTCGATTTCTTCAACTTCCCCGGTTTCTTCAACTTTTTCTGTCTCAATTTCGATTTCTTCGTATTCGCCGCTCGTAACCGGAACGCGTCCTTTCGGATCTTCGCCGTATTTATTCGGGCCGGGTGTTCCGTCCCAAAGACATAAAACCACATCCAAAAGAAGGCCGATCGGAATCGGTATGATGCCGATTGAGATTGTTAAAAGTTTCAGCGGCCAAAGCCAGCCGGTGACATCAACATCGTGAAGGCGGCGAATGGTTTGACAGATTGTAAAAAGGAAGGTCAGGACAGCCAGTAAGATGAGAATCATCATTGCGGCAAAGAAGAGGAATGACAGGATGGAATCAATGACGGGCGGGAACGGGCCGAAAGAGTAAATGAGGTCTGCAAGTTTAAAATGCAAGCGATATTTTAAAATGCCGTAAGCCAAGAAGCCGAAAAACAGCCAGTAAAAAATGTTGACGGCAATATAAGTGCCGCGGGAAATCCTGTCGTTGTAAGTAAAATTCTCACGAACCCATGAAATTAAACTGAATACCATTTTGTTTGTCCTGCGCCTGAATCAATGAAAATAATCAATCCTGAAATTAAAATTGAAAGAAAATAAATAAAACTGAAATAAACAAAGTTAGAATAAATAACAGAAAATGAATAATTCCGACAGGATAAATATCATGCGGTTTGAAATAAAAATTTAAACTGTTAAAACGGAGACTGTTTAAACTGAAATAAACTGAAATTAAACGGAAATTGTTATTGAGATTGCTTAAACTGAAACAATTTAACTGACCTGTCTCATTCCGATTACATATTAATCGGCAGGTCAATGCAGAAATAGGTTCCTTTTTCTTCCGTGCTTTCGAAGTGAACGTGGCCGCCGAGCGCCTTTTCGCCGAGCAGGCGGATGCTGAACATGCCGAGGCCGCGGTTGACGCCTTTGGTTGAAAATTGCGTGTTGAAAAGCATTTCCTGAATTTCGGGGTCAATCACGCTACTGTTGTGAACCCAAAAGCTGATCCTGTCATCTTTTTTGGAAGATCCGATTTGGACCGAGCCGCCCTCAACGGTCGCTTCAATCGCGTTTTTGGTCATGTTTACCAAAATGCGGGACAGCAAAACCTTGTCGGTCGCGATTGATTCGACGGGGCCGTCAACAATCTCGATGCTCCGTCCTTTTGAAACATCATGAAGCTTCAGCTTCATTGCCGTCAGCTCCAAAATTTCATGCGTTTTCGTGACTTCCAAAACCGGCTTGAACTGATTGCCTTCCGCCTTTAAAAAAGCGCGGTGATATTCAATCTCTTCAACCATCGAATCGCACAAAAGAATCGCGTTGGCCGAATACTTCTTCATCTTTTCGGGATCGTCAATTTCCGTCAGCAATTCCAAATAACCCCGCAAACCGCCGGCCGAATTTAAAATGTCATGAAGAAAAGCAAATTCTGTCTGCTGCATCATCTCAGGCGACCGGACCGACAGGTGATGAGACGCGCTCGGCGTTTCAAACAGATCTTCCCGCTCCGGTGTAAACGGCCGCGGTGCCGTGCATTTTTTGGTATTCTGAGACATTTCATCAATCCGAAAATTTGAAAGATTTTAGAGAGTGATAAACGCGATGATATTATAAAAACATATCAGAGAGATGCTGACATAAAATTATGAAAAATAAAAATGAAAAATAAAAATGAAAAATAAAAATGAAAAAAATAATGAATGAACCTCAGGATTGAGGAACATTGCATTCTTTGACAATTTCAGGTTCGTCCGGCTTTGTCGGGGTGTGCCGAATCGTCACATCCGTCACCGGCGCCTTTGCAAACGGCTGTTTTCTCAAAGACAAAACATATCCGTCAGCCATCGGCGAAACCTTAAAGCGCGTTGTTTTGGTGACTTCACCGCAGGCGCATGTCACATCCGCCGTGTAGCCTTTCAGAAGCGCGGAGGTTCTGACTTGTCCGCGGCTGATCTCAATGTAGTTGTCATTGTCGATCATGCCGTTCCAGATGAACGGATTCATCAGATAAACGTGCTTCACCGCATCGCCGTTTTCGCCGTCGCCGCCTGCTTTGGAAACAAATGATTCCGGCTGTGAAAAGTCCGAAAACGTTGCTTTCAAGTCCGGCAGACCGTCGGAGATCTTTTTGATTTCAGAAGCCGATTTCTTTTCCGGAACCGTCACTTTATACTCATCCGCGGACGCGCCGAGCATTTCGGCGGCTTCGGCAGAGATTGCTTCAAAGTCAAGCGCAGATCCGCCGAGCGCTTCTAAAATGCCCGAAAGCACATTAAAGCCCGTCAGCGGCGTGTCGCCGGCAGCAGCCGTTGTCTGAATCAAACGTCCTTCCGCGTTCATGACAGAGCCTTTCTTCTTGTAAAACGGCTCCGTTGCAATCACAATGTCAGCGGCGGCACAAGCGGTCGTGTCGCGCGACGCAATCACAATCGCATGTTCCAAATTCTTAAAAGATTCCTTGAGATTCTCGTTTAAACAAAGATCAATCAAATCAGAATCCAGACAAACCAGCACTTTCAAGTCGCCCGTTTCCATCTTCGAAACGATGTCGTCAAAAGACTGCTGCTTTGTGTGCTTGGACAAATATCCTGCGCCGGTCGCGTTCATGAACGGGCGCATAAAAAGGAGTTTGGATTTGCCGCCCGCCATTTCAACAAGTTCTGCCAGCTGCTTTGCATAAGTGTAAGGCGTCAAATCGGAAACAATAACGGTGTCTTCATCCGGCGCAAATTCCTTCACATCGTAAAGACTCGTTCCAGGCTCAACCGTCACATTTGCCGTCGCAATCGCCAATTCTTTCAAACCGAAAGAAACGATCTCGGCACCTTTCTCTTTGGCGTGCACCAAACGTCTGATCAAAAGCGGATAAGAAACGTACGGGTCAACGAAAAGATAAATTTTCTTTGCCGTTTCCACATCATCATACGTTGTGCCGCGGCCCGTGTAAGCATGCAGCTTTCCGATGTCTTTGAAAAGGCCGGTCATTCCGGTGTTGACGGGAACGCCCAGTTTCTCGCCGATTTTCATCAGCGCCAAATGCTCTTCATTCGTCGTTCCGCCGACAGAGAGGAGCGCAATTTCAGAGGCGTCCGCATTTTTCAAAGCTTCCGCGGCTTTTGCAGCGGCTTCTTCAGCAGATGCGGCTTTTCCGGCGATGCTTGAGACAGCCGGACAATAGCTGTTCGCCAAATTCACGCCGAAGCGGCAGAGCTTTCCCTGGTTGACGGGAGACGCTTTCCGGTAGTCGATGTTTAACATCGGCGCGCCGCAGGCCGTGCCTGTCTGAACAGCTTGTGTCTCCAGTTCTCTCATGTAAACACCGCAGCCGAAACCGCAGCCGTAACAAACGGTTGAATAAACATTTTCCTTAAATTTAGGATCAACAACTTCAGGCATTTACTGCACCTCCTCCAATTTGATTTCAAAGAACGGCGGCGTTCTGTCATCCATTCCGGTCACATAATTCAGCTCATCCTGAATCGGGTTGGCGAACTTTCTGTAAAGCCTTGCCAGCGGAATATCAGCCGGACAGACATCCGAACACTGACCGCAGCCGACACAAGAGTCCATCAAGTGCAGGAAACGGATCATATGGAACAGTGAAATGTCATAGCTGTCGACCGGATCATTAAACGCCGTGCATTTGGCTTCCGTTCCGCACGCGCAGGGCGGGCAGACAGAGCGGCAGGCACCGCAGTTGATACAGTTGACCAATTCTTTTTGGAATTCCTGAAGCGTTTGGTCATGCAGCGGCACAAAGATTTCCTCTTTGGTTTTGGCCGACATCTTCAGCATAATGCCGTTCACTTTTTCGCGGGCAACGGCTGCAGGCTCGCTGGCCTCTTTGACCTCGGCGTAGCCGCCTTCAACAGCGTTTCTTAAGAATTCGGCACCTTTTTCAGTCATCACTTCAACGAAAGTGCCTTTGCCGGCGTAATCGGGCATGACGCCCCAGTTGCCGCAGGCCAAGTCGGAATTGGTCGCAATCTTAACAACACAGTAGCGGCAGTTTTCACGGCGGCCGTTGTCTTCTTCTTCCAATTCGTCGATGGATTCGGCGTGGTGTTCGCCGTCGACCGTTTCTAAAATCAATTTGCCTTTTTCGATTTCTTCGGCGCGGACGTCGTCGGGATTGACTCCGTAAACTTCCTCCGTCACCTTTCGAATCTTGTACGGCATCATTGTTCCGCCGCAGTTCAGACCGATTGTAAAAATCTTATCCAGATCAATCATATTGCGCTTCTGCTGCTCGCGAATACCGCGCATATCACACGGCTTGACGGCAAGCGCAATCGTCGCGTCATTCTGGAACTGGCGCAGATATTTGGTCGGGTTGGAAATCAGCATATGCATCGAACCGGCCGATGCGTAAACATCGTCAACGTCAGACGTCAAAACCGGAACAGCTTCATACTGGCTGGTTTTCTTCAGAACAACAACGTGTTCGATCAATCCCTTTTCAAGCGCGCCGGCCAAAACGGATGTCACCAAACCGCCGGATCCGCCTTCCTTTCGAACTTCGTCGCGGATGGACCAGCCGATGTATTTGCCGCCGACTTTAATATCGGACGGTTTTAAAAGATCGCCGACGGTTGACGGTGCCGGAGGTTTCTTCTCGGGCGGCTTTCCGGCCGGCGGTGCGCCTGCTGCCGGTGCACCTGCTGCGGGAGTGCCTGCTGCCGGTGCGCCTGCGGGTGCCGCATTCTCGGGTGCGGACATTTAAATCACCCCTTCCTTGCGAAGCGGACTCGGACCCAGAGCCTTCACCTTTTCAACCATTTCGGTCACAAATTCGGCGAACTGCTGACCTTCGGAAGCCGAGATCCAGCGAAGAATCAAACGGTTGTCTTCCAAGCCCATTTCATTAAGCATAGACTTCACGAATTTGTATTTCACAAGCGTTTTGTCATTGCCGTTGACATAGTGGCAGTCGCCGATATGGCAGCCGGTAATCAAAACGCCGTCGGCGCCTTCCAAAAAGGCCGTGTAAATGTGTACCGGGTCAATCCGGCTGGAGCACATCACACGAACGACACGGACATTTGTCGGCTGCTGGAAACGGGCAACACCGGCACCGTCGGCACCGGCGTAAGAACACCAGTTGCAGCAGAACATTACAATTTTCGGAACATATTCGCCGGAAGAGGCAGAGCTGCTTGCGACTGTTTTAACCTCGGACATCAGTTCACCTCCTCTTCGAAATAAAACACACTCTTGACCTGGGACAGAAGCTGGACATTGTCAAAGTGAGACTGGTCAATCGCTCCCGTGGGGCAAGACATGGCACAGCAGCCGCATCCTTTGCAGGCTGCCGGATTAATCACAGAGCGGAGCGCTTTAAAGGACAAACCTTTTTGCGTCACCACTTTTTCTTCAAGTGTTATCGCGTGGTACGGGCAGACATCTTTACAGGCGCCGCAGCCGACACAAACTGCTTCATCAACAGAAGAGAGTTCGGCCGGAGACAAAAGCGCGTCTCTGGAAAGAATCGTGCAGGCACGGGATGCTGCTGCCTGGGCCTGATAAACAGATTCCTCGAAAAGTTTCGGGAACTGTGCCAAACCGCAGACGAAAACGCCGTCCGTTCCGAAGTCGACCGGTCTGAGTTTCGGGTGAACTTCCATGAAGAAGCCGTCTCTTGTGAGCGGGACTTTCATCATCGGACCGACATCGTGATTGCCTTCTTCGGCGACCGTTGCCGCGCTGAGAACAACGCAGTCGGCTTCCAGATTGAAGTGCAGGTTGATGGTACGGTCGTGAACCGCCACCGTGTTTCCGGAAACGACCGGCGGCTCGTCTTTGTCGTACATCATGAAATGGATGCCGGCTTCACGGGCTTTGGTGTATTCTTCCTCGTACATGCCGTAGGTTCGGATGTCGCGGTAAAGAACATAGATTTCCGCATCGGGATTCTGGGCCTTGTACTGAACCGCATTTCTGACCGTGTTGGTACAGCAGATTCTGGAACAGTACGGGCGTTCGGCGTTTCTGCTGCCGGCGCACTGAATGAAAACGACATTCTTGAAACCGCCTTCATTTTTATCAACCATTTCCTTGAATTCAAGCTGCGTCTTGACAATCGGATTGTCCTGATAGCCGAAAAGGCCGGGCTGCTTTAATTCGTGGGCGCCGGTGGCAATGATAATAATACCGAAGTCCAATTCTTTGGAAACCTTGCCGTCCGTCATGATTTGGCCTCTGAAGTTGCCGACGGATCCGGTGACGTTTTCCATGACAGAATTATAATGGATGTGAATTTTGTCACTGGCTTTCGCTTTCTGGATGATTGCTTCCAGCTGCGGTTTGTAGCTTTCCAAATTTTTGATGTTGCCGCCGAGTTCGCCGGTTTTTTCAATCAAATCAACAACGTAGCCGTTGTCGGCAAGTTCGTTGGCTGCCGTGAGTCCTGAGACACCGCCGCCGAGGACGACCGCGTTGTGAACAAGCGGCAGGGACTGGCTGTAAAGCGGTGTGTAATATTTGACTTTGCCGACAGCCTGGCGCACCAAGTCTTTGGCTTTGTGCGTTGCTTCTTCGGGCGCATCATGGTGAATCCAGGAACAGTGCTCGCGGATGTTTGCAAATTCGAAAAGCCACGGGTTGAGGCCGGCTTCCTGGCAGGTCTGCTGGAAGAGCGGCTCGTGCGTTCTGGGCGTACAGGCTGCCACAACGAAGCGGTTGAGCTTGTAGTCCTGAATCATGTCGTAAATGCGGCTCTGGGTGTCATCCGCACAGGAATACATTTCCTCTTTGGCAATGACGACATTCGGAAGTGTTGCCGCGTAGTCGACGACGGCCGGGACATCCACAACGCCGCCGATGTTTGTTCCGCAGCGGCAGATAATCACGCCGATACGGGGTTCATCGCCGATCGGGTTTTCCGGCGGGATTTCAACAATCGTTTCCAAGCTTTTGCGGACTTCATTCAAAAGCGCGCCGGCTTTGGATGCCGCGCCGCTGGCTTGAGCGACGGATTCCGGAATGTCTTTGGGACCTTGCGCGACGCCGGCCGTAAAGATGCCTGGGCGGCTTGTCTCTGTCGGTGTTTCCGTGCCGGTCTGAATGAATCCGTATTTGTCGAGTTCAACGTCAAGGATTTTGGCAAGCTCAACCGTTGATTTCGGGGCTTCCAAGCCGACGGAAAGAACGACCAAATCGAATTCTTCGTGAAGCACTTCGCTTTCGGGACCTTCATAACGAAGGGAAAGGACACCGCTGTCTTTGACGTCAACGCCGGACGGGCGGGAGTTAATGAAACGAACACCGTCGTCCTGAGCGCGGAGCGCAAATTCTTCGTAGCCTTTGCCGAACGTTCTCAGATCAATATTAAAGATGGCCACATCCACTTCGGGGTGGTGGTCTTTAATCAGACGGGACTGCTTGACCGCGTAGGTACAGCAGACGGAAGAGCAGTACGCTCTGTTAATTTCAGGGTTGCGTGAGCCGATGCACTGAATGAAAGCAATTTTCTCAGGGAGCTCGCCTTTGGAGGTCTGAATGTGACCGGCGAACGGACCGGAAGCGTTGGTGTATCTTTCAAACTGAAGGGCGGTCACGACATCGGGGTGGTCGAAGCGGTAGGCTTCCAAAATGGTCGGATTGAACGCTTCAAATCCGGTGGCCATGACGACGGCGCCGACTTCGATGTCCTCGAATTCGTCGGTCAGCTCGTAGTTGACCGCGCCGCGCTGGCAGACTTTTGCGCAATTGCCGCACTTGCCGTTTTTGAGCATGAGACAGTTGTCGGGATCAATCGTCACGATTTTCGGAATCGCCTGCGGGAATTGGAAGTAAATGGCTTTTCTCTTGGCGAGGCCTTCTTCGAATTCGTCGTCGACTTTCTTCGGACATTTTGCCAAACAGTCACCGCAGCCGACGCATTTGTCAACGTCGATGTAGCGGGTCTTTTTCTTAACGGTCAATGTGAAATTGCCGACGTCGCCGGAAATGCCGGTGACTTCGGAATAAGTCATGAGCTGAATGTCGGGATGGCGGCTGGCTTCCACAAGTTTCGGGGACAAGATACAAGCCGAACAGTCCAGTGTCGGGAAAGTCTTGTCAAGCTGTGCCATGACACCGCCAATCGACGGCTTGGATTCAATCAAATAAACGCGGTAGCCGCTGTTGGCTAAGTCAAGCGCGGATTGAACACCGGCAATACCGCCGCCGATAACGGCGACTGCGCCGACAGCATTTGAGTTTGCCATATTTAAGCCTCCTTTGCTTTCTCTTGAAGCGCAGTAATCTTCTCTTCAAAAGCCGGATTGGTGATCATATTCATCTGAATGCCGAGCTCTTGGGGCGTGTAGCCGAAGGCGAGGCCGAGCAGCTGGGAGTAGTGCAGAACCGGGATGTGATAGTCTTTGCCGTTCTTGTTGAGTTGAATCTGGCCGGAGTCGAACTGCAGGTGGCAGAACGGACAGGCATCGACAATGCAGTCGAATTCGTCTTTCTGCAAAATTGTCAGTTTCTTTTCGGTCATTTTAAGCGTTGTGTCCAGGAAAGCGGAACGTGCACCGCCGCCTGCGCCGCAGCACATCATTTTCTCTTCGTAATCGACGCTTTTGGCGCCGGTTGCGTCCACCAGTGCGTCAAAGAAGCGCGGGTTTTCGGCGCTGCCTAAGCCTTCTTTTTCTTTGGACGGGCGGATGAGGTGGCAGCCGTAATGAACGGCGACTTTAATGCCGTCGAGCGGAACGGTGACTTTTTCTTTGATTGTCTCGGGTCCGACATCTTTTTCGAGGAATTCGATGATGTGGCGGACTTTTGCGCTGCCTTTATATTCCAGGCCGACTTCGCCGAGCTTTTCGTTAACTTTTGCTTTGTAATCGGGATCGTGCATCAGTGTGAGGTTCGCTTCGCCGAGCGAGCCGTAGCAGCCGTTGCAGATGGTTAATAAATCCATTCCCATCTGTTCGGAAAGAACCACATTGCGGCTGGCCATTGTGAGCCAGGTGGTTTTGTCGAATGACTTGAAAACGCCGGGTGCCGGACAGCAGGAAGCGCCTTCAAGTTCGTGAAGGTCAACGCCTAAATCTTTCATGACCTTGCGGCTGGCAAGTTCGATTCCCGGATAACGGTTGGGCGCAACGCAGCCGAGGAACAAAGAAAGGCTTTGGGGTTTTCCTTGTTTTTCAGTATCTGTAGACATTTCTTGATAACTCCTGATAAATTTTATTGTGCAATTTCTGCATCCGTTATTCTTTTTGCGTCAGTGTGTCGAATTCGCAGACTTTCAAAAGTTTGCGGACTTGTTCGTACGCTTCGGGGTACATGTGAACCGTGGGCGGGACTTCTGTGAGGCCGAGTTCCAATCTTTTCTGTCTGTTGGAATCGTTAATCGGCACGGCGTGTCCTGTTTCGATCACAAAATGCGCGACTTCGCGGTGGGGTTCAAGCATAATCCCTTCATGGACCGCCATTGTGCGCATGCGCAGAAGTGTGTCGACGTTCAAAACGCCTTCGGGACATCTTTCCTGGCATTTGTAGCAGGTGGTGCAGTACCATAAGTATTCGTCTTTTAAAATGCGGTCCTTCATACCGAGCCCGGCCATGCGGATATATTTTTTAATATCGAAATTCTTTTCAATATCCTTCATGGGACATCCGGTGGAACATCCGCTGCAGTTGAAACACAGCAGAATTTTGTCCATCCCTTTTTCTCGGGTAAGCTCTGAAAAGAAGCTTTTATCAATTTCAGATGAACTGACTGGATCTGTCATGAAATTTCCCTCTCATATATATTTAGATAGATTATTTAGACAAATTATTTAGATAGAATTTAATGGTTCAAAGTAAAAAGATCAAATCATAAGCCAAAGAGGCATACCGAAAATCAACAAAAACGGCGAATCGAACCCGTCAAAATATTTCCGTTATTGATTTGAAAAAAACCCCGCAAGAGACGTGCACGAAAATTGCGCGGGTTATGTAATGATAAATTATGAACATACACAAAAACATGAAATCCTATATAAAGTCTGCCGTTCGGCGCAAACAGGTTTACAAATAAACCGTTTAATCTTCATTTTGATTTTCGTTTTGTCAAAAAAAGTTAGGTTTACAATTGGAAATATCTGTAAAAAGAAATTGCAATTTTAATGAATTCTCGGAAAAATTTGACCGGCTCGCGCGCGGCGGGACCGGCACGCAGGCGCAGGCACAGGCGCAGGTGCAGGCCGGCAAGTCTGCAACTGTATTACGGATAAGGCGGCAGCGGCAGGCAGAAACAGTAAGGTAGCAACGGCGGACGGAAACAGTAAGGTAGCAGCAGAACGGAAACAGTAAGGTAACGGCGCAAACAGAAACAGTAAGGTAATCTGTGCCCACGCTCGCGTAGCGAGCGGCTGTGCTAAAAATGAGACGATACATATGGAAATGCTGCCCTCATTGCATTCTGCTCCCATTGCACATAGTCTGCATTGCGTTCGGCCTGCATAATAGAAATTTGCTGAAAATAATTTTGAAACAGTTATTTTGTTTTAATTGAAATCATTGGGACGAATCTCCAATCTCTCCTTTTGCTCGCTACGCTCACAAAACTCGAGATTGGAGGCGGTTGTTTTGTCTTTCATTTATTTTTTGCAATGAAACATCGTGTTTTTTTAATTTCATAAAAATTGAACTCCATTTTTTGCCTGAATTTTTCCGTTTTTTTGTTTTCCGGTTTTATCTGGAGTTCGGGTTTGATAAGTTTTTAAAAACGGATGTTTCGGTTTGCAGAAACGAAAACAAAAACGGAATTGAAAATAAAAATGGAATTGAAAATAAAAAAGAAAGAAAGAAGAAAGAAGAAAGAAAGAAAGAAAGAAAGAAGAAAGAAAGAAAGAAAGAAGAAAGAAAGAAAAAAGAGAACGAAGAAAGAGAACGAAGAATAAAGAAATTAAGCCGCTTCCGCAGCTGTAATTTCTTCATCTTCATTGTCCGAAAATAAATTTTCAACGAATTTTTCTTCCGGCGGCTGCGTCATTAAACTGACAACGATTGCCGCAATAATTGAAAGCGGCGTTGCAATCACAATCGGGTCGACAAACACCCACATACCTGTCAGCAGTGTCGGCTGTCCGAAAAGCATTTGGCAAATTTTGAACGGAACGGCTTCGGAAGCGTGAACGAAAACGTACCAGAAAATTGAAACGGAAAGTCCGGTAAAGAAACTGGCGTACGCGCCTTTTTTTGTCATTTTCTTCCAGAAAAGGCCGCCCGCGTACATCGGAAGAAGCGCCGACGTACAAATGCCCATGAAAACGGCGGTTGCTCTGGCGATGATGCTGCCGGGCAATTCGAAAGCCAAAATGACGGAGATAATCACCGTAATCACCATGCCGATTCGCGTAAACGTAATCGTGTGAGGGGAACGTCCTTTGAAGATGCCGTTTCGAATCAAATCGTAGCCCACAGATGTGCCCATCGTATGAATCTGAGAGGCCGCTGTCGACATGGCTGCCGAAAGCAGACTGAGCATGAAAATCATCACAAATATTTCAGGCATCGCGCTGTTGATGTAAGCGGGAATGATGGAATCAATATTGCCGCCGGCAATGTCCAGCGCGATTTGTCCCGACTCGTTGAAGAAGTAAACATTCGAAAGCGAACCGACAATGTACGCGACGCCTGCCATCATAAAGATGAACGGACCGCCTGCAAAAACGGCTCTTCTGAGTGTTTTATTGTCTTTGACGGTCATGAAGCGGACTGCCAGCTGCGGCTGTGCGATAATGCCGATACCGACACCCAAAATCAATGACGAAACAATTGTCCACCACAGTTCCGATCCGAAAGCCGGCATCATCGTCCATCCTTGATGGCCGATGGCCTGAAAAGAGTCCGGAACCATCGGGGCCAGATTTGTCAGCGCCGTATGAGCTTCGACAATGCCGCCCAGCTTAACATATGTGAAGATGAGCAGGAACGCCATGCCGATAAACATGATCGCGCCCTGGAAGGCGTCTGTGTAAAGAACCGAAATCAAGCCGCCGACAATCACATAAACGGCAACAATGATCGTAAAGATGATGAGTGCCGTATCGTAAGGAATGCCGAGCGTTGTTTCAAGGAAACGGCCGGAGCCGATTAAAACACTGGCCGCGTACAGCGGCATCAAAACGGCAATGAACAGACCGACCCAAGATTGGAGGCCGCGTGATTTAAACCGTTTGCCGATGAACTCGGGAAATGTGGAAGCGTGAAGCTGTTTGCCCATTTTTCTCATTTTCGGACCGAAAACCAAGAAAGCAATAATGATGCCGACGAGAATGTTCAAAAACGCCAGCCAAAGCAAACTCATGCCGTAAGTTGCCGCAACACCGCCGAAGCCGATAATGGCTGACGTACTGATGAATGTCGCGCCGTAAGAGATTGCCATAACCAGCGGATGCGTTTTTCTGCCCGCAATCATAAAATCCGAAGCATCTTTCGTCTTTTTATAACCGTACCAGGCCAAGCCGAAAGTTATTCCGAAATAAATAACAACCAATATCGCAAATATCAGCATACTTGAGCCGGATGACGATCCGAACAAAGAAGAAAGGGTAAACCCGTCAGTCATAAACAATCCTCAATTTTTCTAAATATTTTTCCAATCATTTCAATAATAATAACACGCAGTTCACATAACTGCGTTTTTAATATCTTTGCGGCATAAGCAAGCGCTCATGCATTAATCCGTATCATTCCAGTGACGGATGCCGTAAACCATGCACCATACCGCCCCGAAAAAACACAGAAGATAAGCCGCCAAAATCAGCGGATCCGGTATTCCAAGAATCATTGTACAAACCTTTTTGATATTTTTCAGTGGTTGAAAAACCATTCAATGGATGACATCCTATTATAAATGATTCATTATTTTATTTTTTTAACTTGAATCAAATCATGTCAATTCGTGTCATGTCATTTGATAGCATGATACACAGTTTCACTATATAAAGATTATGTCATAAAAATGTTAAATGTTAAATGTTAAATGTAAAATGTACAGAATTTGAATTATGTGAAAAGTAATAAAAAATTAAGCAAAATGTAATAAAGAATAAATAAATTGTATTACGTTTTTAATACAAGCGTTATTTTCATATATGAAGTAAATTTAGTCAAAAGAAACAAAATTAGTCAGGCCGAAAAATTGCGGATAAAATTCAAAGAATAGTTATATTTCAGCTCTGTTTCGGGTATATTCTCGGTTATGTTCCGAGTCTGTTCTCGGTTATGTTCCGAGTCTGTTCTCGGTTATGTTTTCAATTATGTTCCAATTTCAAAGAAAATCAAACATCCTAAAAACTTCAAAACAGCAACAAGAAAACTTAAAAATCCTAATCTATAAAGGTGACATGTGTTATCGAAATGAGAAGCCTTATAAACAATCAATCGGATATAGAAAGCTCAAATGGAAATGATTTTTAAAAATTTTAAGTCATCTTCATTCATATTTGAATCTGTTGAATTCAGTCAAATATGTTTAAGTGATGCGTGTTTGAATGAACACGGAAATTTGAATATTGATTGAATCTGTTTGATAAAATTGTTATTGGATGTATTCATTGCACTGAATTTGTTATCGAATTTGTACTGAATTTGTATTAAACTGTTATTAAATTTGTATTGAATTTGTTATTGAAACTGTTATTGAAACTGTTATTGAAACTGTTATTGAATTTGTTATTCTATTAATTTATGTCATTCATAAGGAGTCAGGTTATTTATGCACATTTCAGATGGTGTTCTTCCGACATGGGTTCTTGCTGTCGGATGGATACTTACGATAATATTATTGGGCATCAGTGTTCTGTGGGCGAAAAGACAAACAAACGATTTAACGGAAAAGGTGCCGCAGGTTGCCGTTGTGACGGCTGCGCTTTTTGTGGCCTGTATGTTTAAAATTCCCATGCCGCCGACATCTTTGCATTTGATGCTGGCCGGTCTTGCGGGAATTTTGCTCGGGCCGATCGCGTTTGTCTGCGTTTTTATCAGTCTTTTGCTTCAAGCGATTTTGCTTCAGTTCGGCGGCATTACGGTTCTCGGGGTCAACAGTCTTTTAATGGGCATTCCCGCGCTTGCCGGTTATCTGGTTTTCATGGCGCTGTCCAAAACAAAGCTGCCGTCCTGGTTTAACGGTGCTGCGACAAGTTTTATTGCCGTCACAATCACAACGATTCTTTTGGGAATCATCTTTTACGTGTCCGGCATTGACTTCGGCAGTTTGAACGCCATGCTTGACAGAGTGGAAAACATTCCGGTTCTTTCAACAATTGCGGATGTTCTTCAAAGCACACCCGGTCTTTTGACATTCTTCATGATCTTTCTCATGAATGTTCCGCTCATGCTTGCGGAAGCCGTCATCAGCGCGTTTATCATTCCGTTTATTGAAAAAGTAAAGCCCGAAATGCTTGAACGGTACAGAACAGACAAAGGAGAAGCCTGATTGTTTTGAATTGGGATTCTAAAACGGGATTCTGAAACAAAACATCATAACAGGGAAATTTAAGGAGTTATAAAATGTCATTTAAAAAATTGAAATATTTGGTCGCATCGCTTTTGATTTTGTCTTTGCTCATTGCCCCTGCGGCAGCACACGGTGTTTACATGAGCTGGACGCCGATAGGTAATCAGGTTCAGATTCACGCGTATTATCAGGGAAACGACCCGATGGCCAACTGCGACATCACCGTTGAAACAATTGATTCGGCCGGAAACGCGGCGGCATACATCACGGACAAAACCGATGCGAACGGAAACTATACATTTGACGTCAAAAGCGGCATTACTTCCTACCGCATCAAAGTGGTCGAGGGCGAGCACGCCATTTCCAAAAAGATTGATGTCGCCTCCGGCTCCGGCGGCGTTGAAAGCGAAGTCGGCTGGTGGGGAAAACTCATGGGAACGGAAGGCCCGTCTCTCTTTACAATCGGCGCCGGTCTCGGCTGGATTGTCGGTATTGCCGGAATCATCATGTATCTCCAGGCGCGTAAATTGAAAAACAGCTGAATGTTTAAATTAAGCAAAGAAATAATAACAAATCAGCGGATTTCAGAATGCAGATAAATTATTGAAATGAAAGACTGAAGTGACAAGATGGCCTCTCCCGGAATTGACTCTCATTTGTATGCCAAAACGTCGGTGATTCACCGCATGAACCCGATGACAAAGGTGATCGCCGTTTTATTGATGGTGATTTCCGCGGCAATTGTCAATGACATCCGAATGGCCGGTCTTGCGCTGATTCTTTCATTTTTAATGGTTCTTGCGGCAAAACTGCCTTTCACATTTGTTGTCCGCCGGATTTGGTCTCCTTTTCTGTTTATTTTTATTTTTGCAGCGGCCTTGCTTCTCAGCGGCGAAGGCGGCGAAGTTTTGTGGTCGGTCGGATTTTTGGACATCACAAAAGAAAGCGCTTTAAACGCCGGCCTCATTTTGATTCGGGCAACGGCGGCAATTATTATGATTACGGTACTTTTGGCAACCACGCGTTTTGATACGATTATTAAAGTTCTTTATGATTTGAAAATGCCGGTCTTCTTGCTTCAGATTTTGATGTTTTCTTACCGTTACATATTCGTTTTTTCCGACGAATTGGAAAACATGAAAAACTCGATGGCTTCAAAGGGCTTCCGGCCGAGATTGTCCTTGCGCATGTTTTCATCAATCGCCAATATGCTCGGCATGCTTCTGATTAAAAGTTTCGAGCGCGGCGATGAAGTTTACCGCTCAATGGTTGCGAAAGGATATACCGGAAAGCCGACGATTATTACGGAAAATAAAATGAAAATAAAGGATTATGCAATTGTTTCAATTGTCCTGATTCTTGCCGCCGCCATTCATGTGCCGGCTATTCTTCAAAGCGGAATGCTGAACGGAATACTGGGCGGACTCTTATAATTGATTCCCGGGACGGAAGTGAAAACAGATGACAGAAACTGAAATGTGTGAAAAACAAAATGCCGGAAACACGGTCGTCGACGAAAACGCCGGCCAAAATGTCAATCAAAGCATCAGCCAAAATGCCGGTCAAAGCGTCGACCAAAATGCCGGTCAAAGCGCCGGTCAAAGCGCCGGTCAAAGCGCAGCTCCCGTCCTTTCCGTGAAAAATTTAACTTATCATTATCCGAAAAATAAAATGGCTTTGGAAGATGTTTCTTTTGACATTTATCCCGGGGAAAAAGTCGCCGTTGTCGGCCCGAACGGTGCCGGAAAAACAACGCTTTTCCTTCACATGAATTCAACGATTAAAAGCAAGGGCCATATTTTCATTGACGGAAAAGATGTCGCCGGCATGAATCCGACACAGCGTGTCAAGGAAGTCGGCATCATGTTCGCCGATCCCGACAACCAGCTTTTTATGCCGACCGTTTTTGACGACGTCGCGTTCGGTCCGCTCAACCTGGGTCTTTCCAAAGCGGAAGTTGAGCAGCGCGTCGAAGAAGCGATGGCAATGGCCGGCATCAGCGATTTAAAAACGCGCGTTCCGCATCATCTCAGTTTGGGACAGAAGAAAAAAGTGGTTTTGGCCTCCATCATTTCAATGAAGCCGAAAGTGCTTGTCCTGGACGAGCCGACCGCAAATCTGGATCCGAAAAGCAAGCGCGATGTTTTGGATATCGTGAACCGGTTAAACGCAGACGGCATGACCATCGTCATTTCAACGCATGACGTTAATCTGCTTTCGGAGCTTGCCGACAAAGTTTACGTCCTCAACAAAAGAATTATCGAAACGGGAACGCCGCGAGATATTTTTTCAAACCCGAATCTGCTTGAAGAAAACAATTTGGAAGCGTCCGACATTTTCAAATTTTTCCGCCTTCTCTCAACGCTCGGCTTTGACTGCGACGAACTGCCGCTCAGTTTCGATGAAGCCGTCAGCGAAATTTTAAAACAGATGGAAGAAAGCGGCGGACATATTCATTTACACACGCATGATTGTTCTCACGAGCACATGGTGAAATTAAGAGAACAATTCCAATATCGGATTGAGCGGATGGATTGAAAAGGATAAAATCTTTTTTAATTTGTTTTAAGTTTCCTTTTTAGTTTTTTAAGTTTCCTTTTTAATTTTTTAAATTTCCTTTTTACAATTGTCCTGATATTTGAATGGTTATTCGAATATGCTGTATTTCGTCCGCCCGCCGTATTTTTGGCTTTTCAGCAATCCGAGTTCCTCAAATTTCAAAACAAATGTCCGAACGGTCGCGTAAGCGACATTTCTGTAATCTTTTTCCAAATCCTTTGTCGAAAATTCGCCGCTGCCGTAATTGGAAAGAACAAAATAAAACAAATCTTTCTCTTTTTCCGTCACGTTTCCGGATTCCAAAACGGCGCGGAATTTTTCCGTGATGCCGTCGCCGACGTCATAATTTTCAAATTGTGAAAAGACATTCTGCGTGAAAAAATACAAAAACGGCGTCATATCGGAAACGTTGTCTGTTTCCTGGTTTTCCGAAATCAGTTTGAATGATTTGTAATAGCCCGTTTTGTTTTTGTTCACAAAAAGCGAAAACGGGATGAATAAGGCGGACGTGTATCCTTTCTGAACCAAATACCAAAGCTGAAGAAGCCGCGCCGTTCGGCCGTTTCCGTCAAAATACGGGTGGAGGTAAGCCAGATAATAATGAATCATCGCTGATTTCAAAACCTGGTCGATGTCGTCGCAGTCGTTGTCAATGAACCGGATTAAATCATCGATATATGCCGGCAGCTTTTCATGATCCAATCCTTTATGAACCGGCTTTCCCGACGAATTGACAATGTAAACCGAATCGTTCCGATACATTGCTTTGGGGGGCAATTTCGAATCGTCTTCCAAATAATCGTTAATCGCAATCCGGTAGAGTTTGTTTAAATTTTCGGCCGTGATTTTGTGATTCGGGTCTGAAATGAAATCAAGCGCTTTTTTGATGCCGTACGCTTTCTCTTCGCTCGGCGAAACGGGAGCCTGCCCCGCTAAAATCCGGTGAACGCTTTCCCGCTTCGTTTCAATATTCTCAATGGAAAGCGTCGAAGTGATTTCATCTTCCATTGCCTTTATTCCGTATTTTTCGCCGGAATAATTCTGCATCAGCCGCTTCAGACTTTGAGAAACAATTTGAACTTGGGCGGGCGTATAAACAAAATGATTTCCCGAAAAATCCTTCAGCGGAATCTTCCGATAGAAATAATCCGATACCAAGGTGAAATATTCGGCAAAATTGTCTTTGCCGTATTTGTATTTCAATTTTTGAAAACTGAACGTGTTCTTGTCCGTCAGCATTTGAGTTAAAATTTGAGGTTCCATAAAAAGAACAAAGAATTACTGATATAAATAAGTATCAAAAAGTATCAGTTAAAAAAAGTATCAGTTTTAAAAATGCCAAGAAAATAGAATAAAAAAATAGAATAAAAAAATAGAATAAAAAATAGAATAAAAAATAGAATAAAAAATAGAATAAAAAAATAGAATAAACTAAAATAAAAAAATAAAATAAAAACATTCGAAATTTCAGAAACGCGGGAAAATTTTCACTTTTCGCCGGAATTAAAATTATTCATTTTATTCAAAATAATTAACGGATGTTAAAATTGTTCTGTTTGTTTTTTAAATACTATTGCGCCGTTTTATCTATTGCGGGAATCTATTTTTTAAAATATATCCGCACGGGGTATCGCATTGGCAGAACAAAAAAAGGCAAAGGTCGTGACGGTCGGATTGGAAGACCTTCAAACGCCGTTTCAAAACTCGGCCTGCAAGTCAAAGGAAGGTGTCCGGGTCACGGTTATCGGGATGATTGTCAATATCATTTTGACGATTATCAAAATCGCCGCCGGCTTTATCGGCAACAGTGCCGCTTTGATTGCGGACGGTGTTCATTCTCTTTCGGATCTTTTGAGTGATTTTGTCGTTATTTTCAGTATCCGGATTTCGGCAAAGCCGGAAGATGAGACGCACAATTACGGGCATAAGAAAATTGAGACGCTGGCTTCCGTGATTGTCGGTCTGATGCTCCTTTTTGCGGGCATTTCCATTTTGTATGAAGGGGCCGTGACGATTTATGAATTCACGCAGGGCGTTCCGATTGAAAAGCCGGCGATGATTGCTTTTTATGTGGCGCTGATTTCCATTGCCTGCAAGGAACTGCTTTACCAATACACGCACCGCGTTGCCAAAAAATTGGGCAGCGATATGATTGAGGTAAACGCCTGGCACCACCGGACCGACGCTTTTTCATCCGTCGGCGTTGCGGCAGGCATCGGGGTTGCGATTCTGCTCGGCGACCAATGGGCGATTATTGACCCGATCATGGCCGTTCTTCTGGCGCTTTACATTCTTTACATCGCGTTTAAAATCATTTACAACAGCATCAATGATTTGATGGAAGCATCGCTTGATCCGGAAGTCAACGATGAAATCAAATCCGTTATCTTGAACTGCGGCGGCGTTTTGAACGTCCACTCTTTGAAAACCCGAAAACTCGGCAGCTCCAAAGCGATTGACGTTCATATTATGGTGGACGAAGACTTGACCGTCAAAGAAGCAAGCGTGATTCAAAAAGACATTGAAAAATGTTTGAAAGAGCGGTTCGGCGACGACACTTACGTGATTGTTAAAATCGAGCCGTTTTTAGACCGGAAGGCGGAGCGGGAAAAGCATATTTTGGACGGGCTTTGAACTGTTTTTTCTTTTTCTTTTTCTTTTTCTTTTTCTTTTTTGCATTTCTCTTTTCTCTTTCTCTTTTCTCTTTCTCTTTTCCGTTTCTCTTTTCTATTTCTCCTTCCCTTTTCTCTTTTCTGTTTTTTTTTTTTTTTTTTTTTTTTTTTTTTTTTTTTTTCCATTTCTTTTTT